>NZ_DEXB01000028.1:30452-87961 GCF_002366485.1 Hyphomonas sp. UBA3195 | reverse complement strand
AGCGGAGATCGTTTCCGAGCGCGCTTCGGATTGACGTGGTCGCAGTAGCTGCGGCTTGGACTTCTTCCTTGCCGAAGAAGGTTTTTTGGTTCTCTTCGCTCAAGGCAAATTCGGTGAGGAATCGAACGTCATTTCCAAGCGTGCGACGGATGGATGTGGTCGCGGTTGCGGCGGCCTGAATTTCCCCATTTCCGAAGAAGGCTTTTCGATTTTCTGCGGATAAAGCCGATTGCACAAGAAAACGGACATCCTTGCCAAACTTGTCGCGGATGCCACTCTGCTTTGATGCAATGGTCCGGATACGGCCATCCGCGAAGAACGCATTGCGATTCTTGTCGGCCAAGACTGAATTGATCAGGAACTCGACATCTCTGCCAAGCCTTTCCCGTATCCAGGGCAGGGCAAGAAATCGATCGCGCATACTGGGTCGGCTGGCCACGCCATCGAGGAGCTCCGGCGAATCATCGACGAACGCGCTCAAAAGATCAGATTTTTCCTCAGCAGATGTCGTGCGTTTGACTTCAGCCAGAAGGAGTTGCCTGAACCTGCTGCTTTTCAACAGCAGTCGGCAGAGTGTGGAAATCAGTCTCTTCATAATCGGGCGCTTTGGCTATTTGCGATGAGGAATGGCGGCAGTGTATCTGACCCGCCCGTAGAATTTGGGGCGTTAATTCGACACTTTGAAGATATTGTATTGATACTGCATGCTGATCGGGTTCCACACCATAAAGCGATTGGGTGATACTTTGAGTTCAAGGATCGCGTCGCGCCACAGATATGCATTGCCTTCGTGGATGGATATCGTGACAACATAATACCCGGCGGCAAATGGAATGTCGGCAATATTCACACGACACAGGACCCTGCTGTCGCCATTCTGCTTCAACAGATCACCGTTCAAGGTGGAGATGGTTGAAAGGCGTTTGCCGTCCTTTGTGTGGAAGACGAGAGAGACGTTCAAGTCGTTGATTGGTCGTTGTGGCGTGAAGCCGAATTCAATGGCGAATGGCTTGTTTACCTGAAGCGCATTGGTCGGCTGTCCCTCCGAAAGCACGACAGCGCGGAAATCCTGAAAGCCGGTAGGTTCTATGTGCCCACCATAAAGCTCTTCGACCTGATTTTCGGAAATGGTTGGTCGTTTCCACTGAAGCTGTGGGTTCTGGGCTAGGAAGCTCTTGTCGGGATCGTCGATGACCTTGTTGTCCTTCGGCGTCAGATTGCTCCAACGCTGCGCGACTTTTGCCGAAAGGGGCCGGGCAGGCTGTGTAGGAGCGTGCTGCATCGGGGGGCTGGCCTCGGTCAGGGCCGCTGCTGGCTCTTCATTGCGCGACATCTCCTGATCAATGAATTCGAGATATTGCGCCGTCACCTGGTCAACCGGACCATCAGCCTGCAGTTCGCCCGCATGAATCCAGAGTGCACGGTCGCAGAACTGCCGGATGCTGGTCATCGAGTGTGACACCAGCAGCATGGCAACTCCCTGCTGTTTCATGGCCTGCAAGTGCAGCTTGCATTTGTTCTGGAAGGCCAGGTCTCCCACGGACAAGGCTTCATCGATCACAATGAGATCGGGTCGCAGAAATATGCAGAGGGCGAAACCAAGCCGCGATTTCATGCCGGAGCTATAGGTTTCCACTGGTCCATCAATAAAGGCGCCGACCTCGGCAAAGTCTATGATCTGTTCCACAAGCTCTGGACTGCGCTTTGGACTGATTCCGCGCATGCGCATGCCGTTGAGAATGTTTTCACGACCACTTAGCCGTTGATTGAATCCCGCCCCCAGATTGATCAGCGCCTGGATCTCGCCATTGATTGAGACGTGACCCTTTGTCGGCGCAAGAAGACCGGACAGCAGCTTCATGAGCGTTGTCTTCCCGCTGCCGTTTCGGCCGATCACGCCCACGGCATCTCCGGGACGTATATCCAGGCTCACATCACGCAGGGCCCAGAATTCTTCTTCATCGCGGTCATGCTTTGGAGGGAAGCAGAAGATGTTGCCCAATATGTCGTTGAAATTGCGCGACACATTGTTCTGCCGTCGTCTGGGAAAACTACGGCCGATCTGCGAGGCGGAGATGATGGGGCGTTGCGTACTCACGTCAGACATAAGCTCTCATGGTACGATGATAAGCGAACCAGCTAACGCAGAAGAGCGCCATGATGCCGAGGGCAACATAAAAAAGCGGCAGGATGTGGGACAGGCTGGGCGAGAGCAGGCAAAAGCGCAATTCCTCGATCGTCAGAGCAACCGGATTGCCATGCTTGAAAATGGCGAGCCCTCCGGTGAGCGGGAAGACCGCGCCCGAGAGGTACAGCATCGGCCGGGCAATTACGCCAACGGCCAGCTTCAAGTCGCCGGAAACGAGCGTAAATGGCGCAAAAAACAGACCTACCGCGACTCCGCCGAGGGCGCAGATTGGCGACATGGCAATAAACAGCAACGCATTCTGCCATTCCAGCAATCCCTGAGCGGCCGCGAGGCCGAGCACGATTGGGACTCGCATGCAGAGCAGGAACAGGGATCTGAACACCATGGCCATCATCAGGCTTTCAGGCGGCATGGCATAATTGCCGATAAGTCCACTCGCGCGCTGAAGCGATGTCAGGGACATCATCATGCCGTCGAAGAATGTTTGCCAGATCAGGATGCCACTGACAGCAAAGAGGGAAAACGGCATGTTGAGCCCGCTGACTTCCAGCGACCCACTGCTGCGCAGGGCGATGAAAACGCCAGCGATTGCGAGGGGCTCGATAAAAGCCCAGAACAGGCCCATCTTCGTGTGAACATATTCGATGCGAATATCTCGGGCGGCAAGGTTCCAACCCTGTCGTGGTGCGCTGGAGACTCCGCCGAACATGTCGGCGAGGGTCTGCTTTGCCTTGCTGAAAGCCGCTGAACTCAACTGCACTACTCCTTCGTCTCCATTATCGTCATTGACGCAATGGGCCGATGTATTTTTACGGCTCGAAATGCGGACACCGGACTTTGGTCCGGTTTCGGGTATTTTTCGCTGGTTTGGAGTCGCAGGCAAGGCGGTCAAACATGAAAAATAAAATAGAATTCAAGGTTTTGTGGCCTTTTTGTGTGGTTCCGTCTGATGGGCTGTGCTCGCCACAGATTCAAACAGCGCCACGATCCGTGACGCACTTGCTGACGGGTTATGCCCCCGCGATACGCGCTTTGACAAGTTCTCATCAACGGTCCTGCTGGCCGTCACCAGGGCGCTGACGTCGCGGCCCATTGCCTTTGCGTCGAAGTCGGCAATGAGATGTCCGGCTTCATAATTCCGCACGAGGTCAGCAGCGCCGCCCCCATCCGCAAAGGCCAGCACAGGCACCCCAAGCATGCCAGCCTCGATGGCGACGCGCGGATAGGGGTCCTCGCGCGAAGTTATCAGCACGGCGGACGCTCTGCGAAAGTAAGCATATGGGCGAGCTTTGACGCCTGGAAACAGCACATCTGATTCAATGCCAGCCTCATGGACGGTGTGCTTGAGGTTTTGCATCATCTCGCCATCGCCGAGCCATGCAAAGACCAGCCGGCCAGCGCCGTCATGCCTGTCGAGGGCTGTTTTGGCAGCCTCGACGAACAGGTCAGGTCCCTTGCGAGGGATCAGGCTTCCAGCGCCAATAATGAGTGTGTCCGGATCGCCCAGTTTCAGGTCGTCATTCACGTCGCCCCGCGCTGCATCAGCGACGGCCATTTGCTCCGGGGTTATTTTAACGGCCGGAGGTTCGACCCGCAGTTTTGCGTCCGGCACGGAGAAGTCCTGCGACAGGTCCTTCATGACGCTGCGGGACGCGCACAGAAACATGTCCGTCTTGTTCATCGTGCTCTTGAGACGCCGCGCATCAAGCGCGCGGATTGTCGGCCCCATTTCACGCACGTGCGTGACGATTGGGGTGTCGAGATCAAGCTCGTCAACGACATCGCCGCAATGCGTTGTATTTGCGTAGATGATGTCGGGCTTCCAGTTCCGGATCTCCTGTCGGAGTCTTGTGGTGCGCTGCCGATCTTGCCGTCCGAGACAATAGGGTCTGTCCGGCGAGCGCACGCATTTTATTGCCAAGAGTGGGTCGAATCGCAGGGCTGTGCTCAATCCGTCGGACAGGTCGAATTGCGGTGAATCGCGCCAGATATGGGTTGGGGCCGTTTCGCGATAGGCCTCGCCCAACTCGCCATCGCGCCGCAGGATGATCGTCAACTCATGGCCCAGCGATATCATCTCCCGTGCCAATTGCAGCGCACTGATCGGGGCGCCGGTACGATCGGCAGCATGGGAAATCATGAGAATGCGCATGGCTATGACTTGTCAGGGAACAGTGAGTGAAAGTCGACCCTGTCGAACACGTCCAGCTTTCCCCCGATACCCGCATTGTATATGCGGCGCCCTGCGTCTTCAAATGCCGTGCGGGCAACGCCAAAGGCCTGATTTTGCAGGTCGAAATTTGGTATGCCGATGACATCCCCGACCTGGTAGTAGTCTTTCGTGAAATGCGCCTGATTCACCAGATCGATATTCTCTTCCGACACGTGGATCTTACCCGGCGGGAATTGTTCAGCCAGCGGTCCATAGTCCATGTCTACGCCGATCAGATAAACCGGATCGCAGCCAAGATGGTAGGCGAGTTGGAGCGCGATGTAACTGATTGTGGATCCAAGGTAGACCGAATGAGAAAAGTCACGCGAAAACTGAATGCCGGGATCCGTCCAATAGGCTTCGTCGGCAAGCCGCGCATTCATGAACAGAAGGTCGTTCCAGGGGCGTGCGATCCCATGCGCATTGTAGATGGCGGCAATCTTCAGCGGACCATATATGTTTCGAATATCCTGACCACGAATTTCGGTTTGCTCAATGTCCTCGAATAACAGGTAGTCCGGGGTAAAGCCCCATTCCTGAAACGCCTTGTAGGCGCCGTTTGAGGCGATCGTGATTTCGTTCTTCAGCGCGGAAAGGTCCATATCGCGAAGGCTGGGGCCATTGCCCAGCACGAAGGCACGGCGGCCCTTGCCCGAATTCTTCAGTGCCGCCAGCTTGCGCTCGTCACCCGGCACGATGCCAATGCGAAGACCGCGTGCATCCCGTTTCAGGCCGATGCGGTCAAAATAACGCTGGCGGGCATCGCGCAGGCGCAGATACCCCAGTGGGTACTTCCATTTGGGAAAGTGGCGGGACCAGCTGATCATTGGGCGACCACTTTGGTACTGAGAAGAACAGGTTGGCTTGTGAGATCGGCGAGATAGCGGCGCATGATCATGGATAAGGGCTGTTCATGATCAGGAATAATACACATGAACTCAAAGCGATCTTTTGGCGAATCGGTCAGGGCGAAAGCACCTGCACGCTAGACGCCTCCGATCCCCGTTTCAATCTGCTAGCAGGTCAGGCGGCTGCGTGTGTTCAGGCGCCGCTGGTGATTGAAGTGTTCAAGCGCTGTGGCAGTCGGCCATCATACTTGATAATTTGAGGGACACGGCCTATCGCTGGCCCGGACGAGCCCTGACCTCTTCTGGGGGCGCAACTTACAGATTGAAAGTGAGACTATCGTGGCTGCAGATACCCAGTTCCTGAACGACTATTTCGGCAGATTGGAAACCTTCGCGCGCCCCAATGACGCGGTATTCGAGCAATTGGGGCAGGTGCGAGACCTGTGGGTCCGGTCGAAAAACGCAGGTGGCAAGGTGATCTTCATCGGCAATGGCGGGTCTGCGGGAATTGCATCGCATCTCGCGATTGATCTTGGCAAGAACGGCCACATTCCGGCGGCATGTTTCAATGATGGTGCCCAAATCACCTGTCTCTCCAATGATTACGGATTTGAGAACTGGATTGCCCACGCTTTGCGCATTCAGGGCAAACCAGAAGATACGCTGGTTGCGATCAGTTCGTCCGGTGGCTCAAAGAACATTCTCAATGCCGTCGAGCAGGCTCGCAAAATGGGGATTTCCGTTACGACGTGTTCCGCAATGAACCCGGAAAACCCGCTTCGCAAACTCGGAGATGTAAACCTCTGGGCTGACAGTCACGCCTACAATATCGTCGAGACGGTTCACCAGTTCTGGATGATGGCCGTTATCGACATGATCATCGGCAAGGCCGAGTATCCGCCGAATTGATCGGCAAAAATTTCAGATACCAGAGCTATTGTTCTGGTGTCTGGCCTAGGGCGGATTCGGCAAGTGCCGGTGAAGAATCCAGCACAAAAAGTGTTTCGAATACCGTATCGCCAATCAGCTTGTTTCCCTGATGGTTGGGGTGGCGGGGATCGTGGTAAAGGTCTGTTTTTCCCGCAAATACGTCGCTGATGTCCGTGCAGTACATAAGTTCTTCGCAATGGCGGCGTGCTGCCGTGTAAAAAGCTACCGCTTTTTCAGCGTAGTCAGGTTTTGAGCTGAGCATTGCGGCGTAAAGCTCAGCTTCCGAATCTGTCGGTATGTAACCTGGTTCGATTCCCATGGCTGGCTGCAGGAATACATGGAAGCGTGCGCCCATTTGCGCGCTGGCCGCATTCATCAGCTCAACGTTGCGGCGCCACATTTCTGCATCTGTCATTTCGTAGCTAGAACCTGCTGTCACGGCGAGCTGAGTGTCTTTCTCGCCGCCTGATCTCATGGCGGCCAACAGGTTCGGCATGAAACGTGGCGATTGGTGTCCTTTGCCGGCGAGTGTTCTGAGCATCACGAGCTGATAGGGGCTGACCATGGGGTGCTCGCGCAGGCTGTGTGAGAAGTTCAGATCATTGACGCCGCTGAGTGAGACCACAACATCTGGCGCAAGCGCCGGGACATCGCGAATAAGCTTTAGCAGTTCCTGATTGGTCGAGTATCCGGATACCGCGCCATTGTAGACGACCGCAGGTCCTGTCGGGCCTTCATTGAGGCGCGTGAAAAGGGTTTCGCTCCAGGCCCCCCAATCGCTCTCATAGTAGGGATCGCTCGTACTGCCACCGAGCACAACCAAGCGCAGCGCAGCGCCACTCGTCTCGTCGCCTGACGTCCGGAAACCGGGCCGGCGCCAAGCGGGCTCAGACGTAGGGCCGCCTGCCGGTCGCGCATATCCAAGTTGCGGGTCGAGTACGTTCAGTCCCTGCGACAACCGACGGTCTACGACGGTTTCCTTTTTGCCCTGCTTGTCGGAAGACTGCCAGACCAGTGAGTATTGAGGTGCACCCTTTGCGCCCAGATACGCTCTCGCCATCAGGTCGGTAGCCAACAACAGAATCAGCGTTGCCAAGATTGTGAGGATACCGAGCACGATCTTTGCCTGACGGCTCAAGACAACGCTATGCGGTGTTTCCGAAAGTGGTTGTTCGTTCATGTCTCAGGCACCGCTCGGTGTTGTCTTTGGTGATCGTGTCAATCGAGATCGAAAGCGTTCTTGTAGTCAAGCACGAGGGCAGGATCCTGATCCGACTTGCGCAGTATGGCGCGGCCGCAGACCAGTAGATCCATCTCCGTTCCCATCAGGCAGCGGAATGCGTCGCCAGGAGATTCCACAATGGGCTCCCCGCGAACATTGAAACTGGTGTTCACAACAACTGCGCAGCCGGTCCTTTGCTTAAACGCGCTGAGCAGCTTGTGGTAGAGCGGGTTCGTCTCGGCATGCACCGTTTGCACGCGCGCGGAATAATCAAGATGGGTTATTGCCGGGAGCGTCGAGCGGATGTCGTTCACGCGATCGGTGCCCTGTTTGGAGGAGCTGTCTGACTCAGGCTGTACGCGCAGTCGATCGACAACATCCGCGACGAGCAGCATGTATGGACTGTCGCTGCTCAGGTCGAAATAGTCTGCTGCATCTTCGGCCAGTACGGACGGGGCAAAGGGGCGGAAACTTTCGCGAAACTTGATCTTCAGGTTCAGGTTGCGCTGGGTTTCGGGATTTCGTGGGTCGGCAATGATCGACCGGCCGCCCAATGCGCGAGGGCCAAATTCCATACGCCCCTGAAACCAGCCAATTGCCATACCGCTATCCAGCGCTTTGGCGGTGGTTTGGATCATCGTGTCCTCGTCCACGACCTCGAATGCAGCGCCGGCTGAGGTCAAGGCTGCGTTGATATCTTCCTGCGAATAGTCCGGGCCGAGATAGGCGCCGCTCATGGCATCGCCGTCACCCGTTGGGAGGCGATCGGTGTCCAGATATCGATGGTGGGCCAGCAAGGCCGCGCCGAGCGCGCCGCCGGCATCACCTGCTGCGGGCTGGACCCAGATATTCTTGAAGTGGCCGTCCCGCAGGATTTTGCCATTGGCAACACAATTGAGGGCGACGCCGCCGGCCATGCAGAGATTGTCGATAGCGAACTCAGCGTGTAGCGCGCGGGTCATGCGCAGCATCACATTCTCTGTCACTTTCTGGATCGATGCAGCCATGTCGAAGTGGAACTGCGTCAGCTGGCTCTCAGACGTGCGCGCAGGCTCACCAAACAGGTCATGGAAAGCCTTGTTGGTCATTCGCAGGCCGGTGACATAGTCGAAATAGCGCATGTCCAGCCAGAAGCTGCCATCATCGGCAATGGAGATCAGCTTCTCTTCCATGAGGTCTGCAAATCGCGGCTCGCCATATGGTGCGAGCCCCATAACCTTGTATTCGCCGGAATTGACCTTGAAACCGAGATACCCCGTGAGCGCGGAATAGAGCAGGCCCAATGAGTGTGGGAAGCGGATCTCCCGAATGCGCTGTAATTCCTTGCCTCTGCCGACAGAGACCGACGTGGTGGCCCATTCGCCGACCCCGTCCATTGTCAGGACAATCGCTTCGTCGAAAGGCGAGGGATAAAATGCCGATGCCGCGTGACTGTCATGATGCTGGGCAAACACCATGCGGTTGCCCGCATCAGGATCGTTGAAATCATCCCGGAATATCTTTGCCATGTTCGACTTCTGGAAGAGCTTTCCCTTGATCCAGCTCGGCATGGCGATCGCAAATGTCTTGCGACCGCGCGGCGCGCTGGTCAGGTAGGTCTCGATCAGGCGTTCAAACTTGAGCAGCGGTTTCTCGAAATAGGCGATGTGTTGCACGTCGCTGAGTTCGATGCCCGCTTCGTCGAGACAATAGCGCGTCGCATTTGACGGAAAGCCGGCATCATGTTTGACCCGGGTGAAACGTTCTTCCTGGGCGGCTGCGACGATCTTGCCGTCACACAGCAGAACGGCCGCGCTGTCATGGAAGTAGGCTGAAATGCCCAGGATATAAGTCGGCATCACTTAGAACAGGGAGTAGATGAACGGGGCTAATGGTGAGCCTTGTGCAAACACCAGCGCCCCGCCAATCAGCAAAACGAACAGGAATACAGGCAACAACCAGAATTTCCTGCGTTGCGAAAAGTACAACGCCAGCTCTTTCAGAATCTCTTTCATCTCAGAACTGTCTCTCCATTGCGGCCCGGTCCTGAGGATCCGTCGATTCGCACCAGTATGAGCCGGTTTGGGGCCTCTTGTGAATGCGCAATGGATCGCGCCCCATACGCAAGAGCAGGCCGTAGGGCGTAATGAAGCCGTAGTACATGATGCCCATCACAAGCGGGTTGACGATCTTGGCCAGACCCAGTGCAAGCAAGCCCCACAAATATGCGAGTCCCTTCAGCCAACGCGGCGCGACGAAGGCGACGAGCGCAAACAACAGGGCTGCGCCCGCTAGGGCCAATGATAGCTGAACATGGTTGCGCAGCAGGACGGCCGCGATCGCGGAAACGGCTGCGAATGTGTATCCGACACTACGGGGGGAGGCCGGTGGCGGCGCAGTGTGTTCGACCTTTTCGAAGGCACTCATCCTGTCGTCCCGCTTCTCACTTCGGCTTCGCGCTCGTCTACCCCGATTGGTTCCTGGCGGCAATGCAGGGACGGTTCAGGCTCGCCTGCTTGTGAACTGGAATTGCCGTTGCGGGTACCTTTGGCTCCTGAGTATCTGGTCAAAAATTGTCACCTTTGAGCGAATTTCTGGGCTGCTGGGAGGCGTACTTGATTAACTCAGTGACACGCCTTAACGCTGGCCGGAATGGGCTCTGACCTCAGACAGGTTTGGGGGCGTTGATCCAAGGTAGAGGTGGCCACAGTTGCGTATATCGGGTTTCGCAAAACTGGTTCGCAAGTCGGAGCAGGCGCCACTGACGTGCCCGATGCAGGGTGAGATACTCGGTGCCGTGTGCTGTGAATCATGTAGATTGTCATTTGGGGGGCTGATTTGACTGCGGAACCGCACCCGGCGCGAGCCAGCGAAAGCACGTCGCAATACCGACCCGATATTGACGGTCTAAGGGCGATCGCTGTCCTAAGTGTTCTATTTTACCACGTAGGGTTCTCCACGTTTGCTGGCGGATTCGTTGGGGTGGACGTATTCTTTGTGATCAGTGGATTCCTTATCACGCGGCTGATCTACAATGAATTTGAGGCCACAGGCGAATTTCGGTTTTCCAGATTTTATATGAGACGTGCCAGACGGCTGTTCCCAGCCATGTTTGCGACCTTGTTTGTGACGAGCATCGCTGCGGTGATCTGGTTTTCGCCGACGGATTTGGAGCGATTTGGCGGTGCGCTAATTCATGCGGTCGCGAGCTTGTCAAACATATTCTTTTGGAATGAGAGCGGCTACTTCGACGTCGATGCGCAGATAAAGCCGTTGCTCCATACGTGGTCTCTCAGTGTTGAAGAGCAGTACTATATCTTCTGGCCGGCCATCCTGGTTCTTCTCCTGAAGAAGACCGGAACTCGCTGGACCTTCGCAGTCTTGATTGCGTTAGGACTGTTGAGCTTCCTCTTGAATTTGGATGTCGCCTCTCAAGATAGTCGCGTTCTCAATCAGGCTTTGCCGTTTACGACGGGTTGGTTCAGTGAAGAACGTGCATCTATCTTCTTCCTGACACCGTTCCGGGTATTCGAATTTGTAATAGGCGGTGTTCTTGTCTGGGGTGTCCGAAAGCGTCCGGGAAGCGCACTCTTCCATGCAGCGGCAACGCTCATAGGACTCGTGATGATTTCCTACAGTGTTCTGGTTTACACGGAAGACACGCTGTTCCCGAGCTACAACGCCCTTCTGCCCTGTGTCGGCACCGTCCTCATTATTTATAGTGGGGACAAGGCTGGGCTTGTGGGAGCACTTCTCCGAAATCGGCTGTCGGTGGGAATTGGCCTGATCAGCTATTCGCTTTACCTGGTTCATTGGCCGGTTTTTGTTTTTTATCAGTATCAGAAGCGCGTCCCAATCTCTGTTCTTGAAGGCGTGGCCATCTGCGCGGTTTCGATCGGCGCTGCTGTGGCGATGTACTTCTTTATAGAGAAGCCGTACCGCAGACCTGAGAAGGTGGATGGCAACACGCTATCGGGAGGAGCATTCGCTGCCGTTTGTCTCGGTTGTGCTGCCGTTGCGATGTATTCGGGCGCAAGCATGTGGGCGAATACAGGTTGGTCATGGCGTTACGGTCCGGCCGCCAATATGGATATCCTGGATTTGAAAGAGCTTCAGGTGCAAACGGTTGCCTATAGCAACCAAAATACGCGGAAGGCTCACTTCTCGAGTGAAAAGCCAAGAATTCTCGTTATCGGCGACAGTCATGCGCGAGACATCTCAAATGGATTGTCGCAGCTATTGTCGGCGACACACGAAATCCGAATGCAGCATGTCGAAGAAGCTTGTTGGGTCATGTCGACCCAATCTCCTGAATCTTGGAAAGGCACGAAATGCGCCAAGCCGCTATCTGAGCTGACGGCAAATGATATGTTGAAGACAGCGGATATTCTCTTCATCGCCAATTGGTGCGTTGCAGAGGACATGGATGGGATTGAAGATTTCGTTGCGCTGCTGAGACGCAAGAATCAGGCTGGTGAAGCTTTGCCGATCATCTTCATGGGGCGCAGCGTGAGTTTTACGTCAAAATTTCATGCTGAAGCTCTGGATTTGATCAGGTCGGGTAGTACCGTCGATGATATAAACAGATTGGCGTACGAGCGCTTTTACAGAAGTGCGGCGCGTCAGGACGATTTGTCGAGAGCTCGAATTCAGGCGATTCCCGACGTAAAATATATTTCGCGAGTTGAGACGTTATGTTCTGAAAATATGTGCGATTTTTTCATGAATGATCGTCAGTTGGCTGTTTGGGATGGGTCGCATCTTACTCTTGATGGCGCTCAGATGGTCGTATCCAGAGCTCTCAAAAACCATCCGGAAGTATTAGGTATAATTGGGGGGCGGGACTGAATCCGCATTTCAAAGATCGATTCATGTCCGCAAGTGAAGGTTCCCTGTTGCAGGGAACATAGTAGAAGTTAGGGACGCCCTAGATGATTGTTTGGACCAACAGGTTTCCTGAAAAGGAAAAGGCCGCCGGCTATTTGCGTCTCGTGCGGGCGCGTATGAATTTCTTTGACCAGATCAAGCCGGGCCGTAACGGCGCTGGCAAGTTCGGGTTTTATCGCCGGCCGGGATTCCAGACCACGCTGCGCCACATGCGCAACAAGCACCAGGGCAAGCCGGGATTCATTATCGGGAATGGTCCGAGCCTGAAGGAAATGGACCTGACGCCGCTGCGAGACCAGATCACGTTCGGGGCCAATGGCATCTACCAGATGTTCGACGAGTGGGGCTTCCACACCAAATATCTCCTGTTCGAAGATACAGAGCAGACCGAGTTGCGCCGCAAGGAAATCCACAATGTTGTGGGGCCGACCAAAATGGCGGCGATCTACAACGCGTACTGTTTCAAGAATTTCGGCGACACGCTGTTTTTCAACGCGCGCCGGGGCGACCCGTACTATTTCGACGAAATGGGAATCCAGTTCTCCCGTGACTTTTCCAACATCGTGTATCTGGGCTCGACCATCACTTACATCGCGTTGCAGCTGGCCTACTATCTGGGCTGCAATCCGGTCTACCTGATTGGCGTCGATCACAGTTATGGTGCGCTGGCCAAGAATTTTCCACCCGGCAAGATCGAGGTGACCAAGGAGAACTACGAACTCGTTCGGCAGTGCCACATGAACCCCGATTATTACCAGATCGGAGACGTGATCGGCGTGCCAAACACCTCACTTCAGGACAAGGCTTATGAAGTGGCCGCCGACGCCTACAAGCAGGCTGGCCGCGAAATCTACAATGCCGGCGTCAACAGCTTCCTTGATGCATTTCCCCGAACCGATTTTGACAGCATTTTCAAAAAGTAGACATGACCGAAAAGAAACGCATCCTGTTCATATCGCATCACGGCACGATGAGTGGCGCGCCCATAAGCCTGCTTACGCTGATGAAGCATTTTGCCGCCAATCGGGACTGGAAATTCCAGGTTCTGATGCGCAAGGAAGGTCCGCTGCGCAGTGAGTTTGAAAAACTCGCGCCAACTCATGTCTACTACCAGCATTTTCTGGATCCGGCCGATATGCGCCCGGAAGGGGCGAAACGACCGCCTCTGCCAGAAGACGTTCGGCGGCGAAAATTCCGCCAGTGGCGACATGAACAGCGCCTGCGGCTGAAACTGCGTCAGTTCAAGCCTGATCTTGTGTATTCCAACACGACTGTGAACGGGGACTTGCTGGCCAAGCTAGGCATGAAGGCACCGACGCTTATCCATGTGCGGGAATTATGGACGACGATCGCGCTGTACAATCAGGTGCAATTGAATGCGTTCAAGCAGCCGGATTACAAATATTTCGCCGTTTCCGAATTTGTTCGGAATTATCTGAAAGATACATTCTCCATCGCACATGAGCGCATCGGGATCGTGCCCGGCTCCATGGAGCCGGAAGTTTTCGACAAGAAGGCTGAAGATCTGACCGTCGGCGAGATGCGCAAGGAACTCGCGCTGCCTGAAGATGCTGTCATCATTGGCGGTCTGGGGTCAGTCGATAGCCGGAAGGGGGTCGATTACTTCGTCGATACCGCCCTGGATGTCCTGCGTTCCGAACCGAAGGGACGGCCCGTCTACTTCGTCTGGATCGGTGATGGCGGTATGCGGCAGGATATGTTGAAGAAAGTGGAAGATGCGGGATTCTCCGGTCGGGTCGTCTTCCCGGGCGCGCGCAAGAACCCCTATCCATATTTGAAACTGTTTGAAATTGGATTGATGACATCGCGCGATGACCCCTTTCCACGCTCGGTCATGGAAATGGCTGCGTTTGGCGCGCCGATTATCTGTTTCAAGGGTTCAGGCGGCGCGGCCGAATTCGTGCTGGATGATGCCGGGATTGTGCTGGATGATTTCAGCGCAGCTGACATGGCCGACGCCGTTCGAAGCATACTGGCGAATGACGCGGCAAAAGCAGCTTTTGCAATTGCTGCTCGCCGCAAAGCGCGCGAAGACTATGAGACGACACGTATAGGAAAAAGTGCTGCCATCCTGCTCGACGAGATGATGGCAAGCGCACGTTCCTGAGGCTTGAACCAAGTGGGGTAATCCAGTGACGGATGTACAAGACAACAAGGATGAACTTGAAGTGCTGCAGAAGGAAAATGCTGCATTGAAAAAGATAGTCCGCTCGTTGAAAGACAAGATCAACAAGGTCGGTGCCGATGACGAGAAGAGCCCGCTATGGCGCGCACTTGGGCATTTCTATTCTCCGGTCGCCAACATTGAAGACATCAAGGCCGACGAAGCGCGAATCTTCAATCGTGATCGGCGTACCCTGCCGGGCATCGGTCTGAACGAAGACAAGCAATTGGCCGTGCTTGAAGAGTTTGCGTCCTTCTATGACGATATTCCATTTGGCGACGAGCCTTCTGACAAGATGCGCTACGGCTTCCTGAATGGGGGCTACTCCTACTCCGATGCCATCTCGCTTTACAGCATGATGCGTCGCGTCAAACCCAAGCGCATCGTTGAGGTCGGGTCCGGGTATTCCTCGTGCTGTATGCTCGATACCAATGACGCGTTCTTCAATGGTGATATCGATATCCGTTTCGTTGAACCGTATCCGCAATTGTTGAAGTCGCTGGTGCGTCCGTCCGATCTCGAGACCCGTGAAATCATCGAAAAGCGGGTTCAGGATGTCGATATCGAAGTCTTCACCTCGCTGCAGGAAAACGACATTCTGTTTGTCGATTCGACGCACGTCTCTCGCGTGGGCAGTGATGTGAACCACATGTTCTTCGAGATACTCCCGCACATCAATGAGGGGGTGTACGTCCATTTCCACGACATCCACTATCCGTTCGAATATCCCGAGCATTGGGTGTATCAGGGCCGCTGGTGGACGGAGACCTATCTCCTTCGGGCGTTTCTCGAATTCAACAGCGACTTCGAAATCGTGTACACGAATACATTCATGCAGAGGTTCCACCGCGAGTTCTTCGAGGAGCGCATGCCATTGTGCCTGAAGAACCAGGGGGCCAGTATCTGGCTTCGGCGCAAGAAAAAGTCGGCTGAAGAGTAGGCTTGTCCGCACGTGCTTGTTCAGGGGCTGGCATGAAAATCCTTATTTGCAGCATCATGCCTCAAGGCGCCTATTCAGGTGGGCGCTACCATGCATGGATGATGGCACAGGCGTTTGCGGCGCTTGGTCATCAGGTCACGTTTTGGACGAACAATACGCCGATCTTCATTGACGACTTCGAAGATTTCGACTTCGGAGATCGGTTTGTGTTGCGACTGACGCGGGATTTTTCGGACACGCCCGATGGGCCATGGGATTTTGTCTGGATTATTCCGCACAAGCATCCGCCAGTGAAAGTGTTCCGGCGGGCGCTGGACATTTCCGTTGCAAACAAGGCGAAGCTCGGAATGCTGAGTTTCGAGACCCCGAACTGGATTGCGAAGACGGCAGAGCACGGCACAAACCAGAAGCCGTGGGACGCATGGAAGGCTATTGGGCCGCATTTGGATGTGGTTCTCGCGTCGACACTGGAAGGTGAGACGCATGCGGAAGAGTATTTTGCAGGTACAGGCGCCCGCTTTCACCACATCAACCCACCCATCAATGACCTGGCCGCTGCAGAAGCCAAATCCCTTGCGGTAAAGTCCGAGGATCGCCGATCTGTCATCTGTATCACGCGTTTTGGCGGCGCTTTCGGATACAAGGGTGGCATGGAATTGCTCGATCATGCCGGACCCGCCCTGTCGGGATGTCGGCTGACATTTATTGTCGGCACAGCGACGATGGATGAATCCGTTGCTTCTGCTTACCATACATGGGGCGAAGAGCACGATGTGGAGGTCCGCTTCCAGCATCGTGTGACTGATGTCGAGAAGTTCAAACTGCTATACGAAGCAGATTTGATGCTCTTTCTGTCGAGGTTCGAGGGGTTCGGGTATCCACCGGTCGAGGCGCTCTATTGTGGCGTGCCGTGTGTCGTGTACGATCTTCCTGTGTTGAGAGAGGTCAGCGGGGACAAGCTGATTTATGCGTCAATGGACGAGCCAGAAGAGCTTGCGCCCATTATCTCCGATGTGCTCGACAATCTGCCTGCACGTCAGTCCGAAATCCGGCAGCATGATTATTCCAGCTTGGGCTTTGATGCTTATGTCCGCCTGATCGACGATCTACTCGGACGCGAGGCCGAGTATGCACCCAAGGCGAACGTGACCTCCGAAGACGAGTTGCAGGCAACACGCAAAACGCTCGTCGCTATCGACCAAGCGACCAGGAAACCAGTCGCGCGCCGCGGTACGCCGTCGCTGAAGCACAGGGTCAAGCAGAACTTCGTCCGCTTGCTTGCTGGAACATTTCGCCGTGTGCCTGTCCTGAGGAAACTGTTCGGTCAGGCAATTTTGTCTCATCACAATCTTTCTCTTCTTCTGGAAGACCGGGCGATGGCGAAGCTGATGTTCGAGAACAGGAAAGCGCTTACGCTGGCCATTCGGCGTAACCCAGGATTCCTCAAGCATCTCATGCTCTCACCGCAAGCGCAGGAACTGCTACCGGAAGTGTTGGCCCGCCTTCGGGAGAAAGAGGCAATTTCCGTCTCTCAGATTGCTGCGGTAGTTCAAGAGACGAAGAATAGTTGAGTATGTTCACGGTATTGTTCAATGAGCGCTGATGGTGTGCCCAGCCACGACGACCGTCTGCAGGGTGCAGGGGATCGTGCCTTCAGGGTACTTGTCCTGTTCTTGACATTCGACCCCGAGAAAACCAAAGGCGTGCGTGCGGTTCTCGGAGATTTCTTTAAGGCGCGAGAAGGCATAGAGTTCACGGTTGTTGAGATCGACAATGCGAACGAACAACGCGAGTGGCAATCAGCATCGACTGAGGGCTGGCCATGCCGCGCCTTTGCGGTCGGCGGCGATAATACAGCTCATGAGTTTACCGGCTGGGATCGCGGCTGGCGCGAAGTTCGGGCGAGGCTGCCGGAAACGTTCGACGTCGTATTGATGGTCAATGATGCCCTGGCCAATTCGAAGCCGCTGGAGGCGCTGGAAGCGATCGACGCCGACATTATCCGCCAACTGCCAGCACAGAAAACCGTGTTGGGATGGGTAGATACATTCTCTCGAGTCAATCCGGATCCGCTCGATACGCTGGCCCAGCCAATGCGTATCGGCGGGCAGGCCTGTCGGAAATGGTTGTGCACGACCTTCTTCATGGTGCCCAGATCCGTATTCGAGAAGCTTTATCCTGTGACCAGTTTCTCGACGGCAAACGAAGTATTCACGCGCTATTGTCCTGAAAAGCCGTTTCGGGAGAGCGCTCCGCTTTCGCAGAACTATCAGGAGTTTCTCTACACGCACCAGACCAAGGTCTGGCGACGAGGAGACAAACGGGGCTATGTCCTGAGCGAAACAACCTTTCCGCTCTTCAAGAACAAGGTGCGCAACATACTCAATGAGCATGCATTGAGCATCAAGCTATGGAAACTGGGCGTGGGCCATGTGAACTTGGCCATATTCGACCGGCCGTCGCGTGGGCTGGGAATCAAGCATGATCTAGTCAAGGGATCGGCAGGAACGCGACTCAGAAAGTTGCGTCTGTTGTCATGGCGCCAATTCTTTCATGAAGTAATCCCGCCACTACTGAAGCGGCGCGGCTTGCGCTCGTGAATTGCCTGCTCCGGTCTATGCTGGGCAGATTGGATATCTGCCGCAAGAGCGGTCTAATGACGGCCTAATATGTAGTGCTTCAGCCTGTCTCGTAGCCTTGTTTCTTCTGATAGCCTTACCAACTTGATTGTAGCTAACCAATTTAAGTGGCTACCATCAAAGAAAATTGGAATTCCGTCTTCATAGATATCACAGGATTCGAAATCGCCATTCCCACAAAGCAACTTACGCTGGTCTACGTAGAAAAACTCTAAGTCCGGCCAATTGGAGCGGATTTCATCTTCTTCGTTGGGGGAGTAGTACTCCACCAAGTCGTTGTTTGAACACGCCCTAAGATCTTTCTTCTGATTAACCAGATCTATGCAACGATAGTCTCCTATACTGACGAGACTGCCGATCACTACAACTCTGAGCTGAGGGTTGTTTTTTTGTAGTTGAGCAGCGTAGTCCAAATATATTTTCCCCCAGTCATTTGGACGAAGTGCGCTGACGACAACTACGTCGTAGTCAGACGCGATAGCTTGTTGATCTGCAAGTTGTGCCACTATCCATTTGCACTCAGATACACTGGAGCGGAATGGCAGGTCCTTCAGTTTATGAAAGTTGCATCTGATAATTTTCCCGTCCTCGTCAATGCCGCGAGAATGAGTGGAGGCGTAGGTGATTCCGAATTCGGATGCGCGGAACTCCTCGCTGAAAACATTCCTTATGTAGGAATAGCCAGCGCGCTCGTGAGAGTTGCCAATGGTTAGTATCTGAATAGGTGCTCTATCATTGCAAAGCCATTCTCCATCTACCTGTCTGAAAGAGACCATATCTTCATCCCATATGCACGGGTGTGGGTACAATCTCTGCATAGCCGAACGATTGACGGTGTTTGCGTTCAATGGAGTCCATTTTTCATTATTGTCCACCGCGAAATTGTCGTTCTGTACTGAGTGTTGTGCTTCTTCTCCAATTTCCGAAGGGGTCTCCAGAAGGGCGAGATTTGAGGCACTTGCTGCACCGCGATAGAGGCTCGCGCTGGGAAGCATCAATATCAAACCAACAAAACAACACACGAGTCCGAAAGCACTACGATTTAGCTGTTGTCGCTTAGGCGTGGGTCTGCGAAGTGGTTTTTCCAGCAGGTGGTACACTGTTGCTGACAATACGAAAGTAACTGCCAGAACTGCGATTCGATCAGCATTCTCGAGTGGACCCGCACGCCAAAAACCATAGTAGACAGTAGCCGGCCAGTGGATCAGATAGAGCGTGTAGCTAATTCGGCCAAGGTATGCCATGGGGCCGATCCCTAGTGCGACCGGTATGAACCTGCCATTTTGAGCCCAAATGACGAGTGCGGTTCCCAGGCACGGAACAAGAGCATTGTACGAAGGGAATTTACTTTCCTCGGTAACAAAGAATATACCGTAGGCCATCAGACCGATGCCCGTGAGGGCAATCAGATCGGACAGTAGCGAGCGTTTTGGGCCAAGCTTGGGGAGCCAAAGAACTAACCCCCCGAGGATGAACTCATACATACGAAAGGGGGCGAGAAAAAACGTCGTGGTCTCAGCGTCGATAGCTAATTGTTGGATGTAGGTGGGACCCCACCCGTTGAGCAGCAGTTCCCCGGCAAGAAATGAACCGCATCCCACGAATAGCAGCACTATTAAGAGCGCTTTCCTTCCCGACGCTGCTAATGAAAGCGTCCCAACTAGTAGAGCGGGCCAAACAAGATAAAATTGTTCTTCGACTGCAAGTGACCACGTGTGCAAAAGGGGTCTGAGGTTTGCGCCTGCATCAAAATAGCCGCTATTGAGCCAAAAATAGATATTTGAAATGCTAAGCAAACTGTAAACTGCCGACCCTCCCAGATCCTGCGTCAGATCCTTGGGGAACATAAAAAATCCCACCAGAAGGGTCGCCGCGACCACGAGGAGTAGAGTCGGCAGCAAACGCCGCGCTCTACGCATGTAGAAGCGAAAAAAGTCAAACTTTCCCGTTTCACATTTTTCTTCAACGATAATCTTCGTGATGAGATATCCGCTGATCGTGAAAAATATGTCGACTCCGACGAAGCCACCGCCAAATTGCGAATATCCGACGTGAAAAAGTATTACTGACAATACCGCGATGGTCCGGAGGCCGTCGATGTCAGGCCTGTATGTCTGCACGATATCAATCCCCTTAGGCGTGTTTCATAACTCAGCGCGAAACTTGTCGGACTGCTGAGGCGAGCTGTTGATATCGTAACCTATCTGGCTCAGCAGCTCTGATTCTCGTTGAGTGGAATTAGCGGAAGTTATCCGCCTGAATGCAAGCGTGAGATACACTGATGTCCAAAAAGTTCAAATAAAAGGAGCTCCCCATGGACGAGTCTGCACGTCTTGGTCTGCCATACCTGATACCCAATCAGGCCCAGAAACATGTCACCGTAAACGAGGCGTTCCGCAAGCTGGACCAGATGGTTCAGCTGTGCGTGCAATCGAAAGCAATTTCGATCCAGCCCGAGGCGCCTTTGGACGGTGAGGCCTACATCATTCCTGCCAGCGCGACGGGCGAGAACTGGTCCGGCTATGCCGTGAATACAATCGCCACATTCCAGGATGGTGCATGGGCCGTATTCCCGGCACTGGCGGGTATGCGGGCTTACATTCTGGATGAAGCGATGATGCGCGTTTTCAATGGCGCTGACTGGGTGGTTATGGCGGGCGCCGCGCCATCGGAAGAGAGCCCGGTATTGGGGATCAACACGATAGCCGACCTTTCCAATCGCCTGTCTGTGAAATCTGACTCTGTCCTGTTGCAGCATGATGACGTCACACCCGGTAACGGGGATTGTCGCTTAAACGTCAACAAGAGTGCCCCGGCCGCGACTGCCTCTCTTCTCATGCAATCGGACGCATCAGGGCGCGCGGAGATTGGTCTGACGGGTGATGACGATTTCCACATAAAGGTCAGCAATGATGGAAGCGTGTGGCGGGATGCAATTTCGGTCGACAAGGATACCGGCTTCGTCGGTATCGGGACGGATGCGCCAGCGACACCTTTCCATGTCAATGCGGGCTTGGCGAATGTTGCCTTCAAGCTCGAGGGAACCGATCCGACCATTGTGTTTCAGATGCAGGATGACACCACCACTTCAACTGGCAATGGTCCGATCCTGTTCGCACGCACTGGCGACAACACGCAGTTCTACACGGCGGGCTCTGCGCGCATGACCATCGATGCGGATGGCCAGGTCGGGATAGGGACATCAAGTCCCTCGGCGCGGTTGAATGTTCTTGCCGGCGGCATCGTTGCCGGGTCGCCAACCGGCGGTGACAAGGGCGCCGGCACGATCAACGCCGAGGCTCTATATGATGATAACGCATTGTTGAGCTGTTATGTGCTGGATCAGGCGATCGACGGACGTGTAGATATCGACAAGTGGGATGCGCGCACGCCAGACCGGCATGTTCCCCCGGCAGCGGCAATTGCCCGCCATCACGAGCCAGCGCGCCGGTTTGTGGCGCGTATCGGCGGTTCACATGACCCGCTCACACTGGACGGTTACGCCCGGCACTGGAAAGACAAACGCCATCTGACCTCGATGCCGAACGAGGCAACCTATGATCCCGTCAACGGACCGCTCACAATGGGTGAGTGGATTCAGAGACTGGTGGAAACCGCCGAAATCCACGCCGTACTGATCGACACCCTCCATCAGATGCTGAAAGCGGCAGAAAAGACGCCGAAGCCGGAGCGTCCGGGCTAGGTCAGTTCCTTGACGGTCATGTTGAGTTGGTCGGCGAGGTTTGGTGCCTGATGCAGATCATGCTCGTAAATCATGTCTATCAGGGACATGACTTCAAGGGCTTGATCAGAGGACCCGAATTTAACCGGGGCACCGTTCTGGACGCTGTCAAAGAAGAGCTCGATCTCCCGTGCCCATGACTGGTCGATGTGGAAGGTCAGGCGTTCTTCGTCTTCCCATGTTGCCGCTGGCGCCGTTGTGCGGTTCTGAGCGATGGTAAGGATCTCGTCGCCATAGGTCCCTGACGACGTCTTCAAACCGTTCAGCACCATATAGCCGCGCTCCATGAAGACTTCGAGCGAGAACAGGTGTCTCCATTGCGTCATGGTGGAGTGGACCGACGCAGTGACGCCCGTTTGCGTGTTGCGCATGATCGCAAAGACATTGTCTTCGATGCCGGGGGTTTTCCAGTACATGTTGGAGACCATGGCGTGAACTTCGTCGAACGGCTTGCCGGTCAGGTAGAGCAGGAGGTCGAGCATGTGGATGCCCTGATCCAGCAGAATGCCGCCGCCAGCCAGTTCCTTCTTGGCCCGCCATGTGTTCAGATAGTCACCATCCACACTTTTGCCGTAGCGGCTACGCATCCAGAGAATGGAGCCGAACTTGCGGGAGTCCACGATGCTCTTCATCTTGTCGATTGCACCGTGCTGACGGTGATTGAAACCGTACATCAGTACTTTGCCGCTGGCGCGTTCGACTTCCTGAATATCGCGCACATCCTGAGCGCTGAAAGCGGGGGGCTTTTCGCAGAAGACGTGCTTGCCAGCCTTCAGTGCCATGATCGTTTTTGGCTTGTTGAAATAGTTGGGCAGGCAAAGAAAGACAATGTCGATGTCCGGGTCTTCGATGATCTCGTCAATGGAATTGGCGACCGGGTATTTGCAGTCATCGGGGATGTTGACGTCGAAGACGGATTTGATCTGGGCGAAGCCGTGCGTTTCGATCGCATCGGCACGAATTTGTCCCATTTTGCCGAATCCGCAAATTCCAACATTCATTGACATTGTTTCACTCCTAAAACTCTACGCTGGGCGTCGCTAACGGCCATTGGCCGAGACTTCCAGCGGTGACCATATATCGTCGTTTGCGACGGTGAAATTTCCGCCAGAGGCCCGCACCAATGCGAGGCCGCCGGCGACATCCCACCACCTGATTCCTGTTTCTTTGTATCCGTCCAGTTTCCCCTGAGCGACCCATGAGAGGGACAGGGCGGCCGAGCCGATCATCCGTACCTTGCCCCAGGCGTTCAGTGACTCGGCATTCTTTGCCGCGGCTTCGGCATTGGAGCGTGTGGCGGCGGGGATACCTGTTGAGAGGGACAACGGGCCGCCAAGGGCCGCGCGGTCAATGCGTTCGCCGTTGCGATACAGCCCGGCTGTCTCATTCGTGTGGACAAGTTCGTCCCGGACAAAATCATATACCGCGCCTGCTAGCGGCGTCATTCCCTGACAAAGCGCAATGGAAACAGCGCACAAGGGGATTCCGCGCATGAAATTGTAGCTTCCATCCAAGGGGTCGATTACCCAATAGGGTTCATCCGGGCTCGCTGGCTCTCGGAGCCATCCACCCTCTTCAGACATGACGCCCCACGGACTATCGGAAAGCAGTCCGGCGGCCACCATTTCTTCTGAATGGCGATCTTCGGCAAGTTTCACATCTCGCGCCAGCGCGGTGTCTATTGCGGCGTCTGCGAATCGTGAGCGGAGGAAGTCGCCGCTTGCCTTGGCGCTCGCCAGCAAGAGTTCGTAATTGATCACGATGGACATAGCTGGATTATCTACTCGCGTATCAATTCGGTACGGAATTCGAAGCCGTGAGGTGTTCCCTGACCTGAGGGGCTTTTGATAGGGTAGTTGCTCCCCTAGAACAAGGCGTAATGCAGGAGCAAACGGCATGACTCATTCGGGCATTCTGATTTCATGAAACACTTCGAAAATCTTTCCGACGCACTGGTTTCAGCAGCCCGAACGGGCGCCATCTGCTCCCTCCCAACAGACCAGTTGCCCGCCGATTACGAGTCCGCCGAAGGCGTGCAGGACTCCTATCTGAGGGCGTTGGGACTGAAAGGCGGCCATTGGAAGCTGGGCGCAAGCAATCAGGGGTCGCGCGACGGTCTTGGGCTGGCCCGGCCTTTCTCGGGACTGATCCCCTCGACGAACATGATCTCGTCGGGTGACACTCGGCCCATGACCGACTTCAGGCAGCCGGGCGCGGAATGTGAACTGGCGGTCGTCCTGGGGGCTGACCTGCCGCTGAAGCCCGGTGGATATACGCGCGCTGAGGTGCTGGATGCGGTGGCGCGGACCATTGCCGCGATCGAGGTTCCCGAAACCCGCTTCTCTGCGCTGGCAATTCATGGCGGCCTGGCGCTGGTCGCGGACAATGGTGCAGCAGGTTATGCGGTTGCCGGAGAGGGCGTAGAGGGCGCCGATAGTCTCGATGATCTTGATCGCATGGGTCGGCTGATTGTGGACGGTGTCGTGAAGGAGGAGGGTGATGTCAGGCAGCTGGTTGCGTTGCCGTCTGAATTGCTCACCGATCATGTGAATCGCATGGCAGCGAGAGGATGGGAACATCGGCGCGGCGACGTAATCCTGCTTGGGGCGCTGGCCCCGCGTGTGGGCCTTGATGGGCCTGCCAGAATTGTGGCAAGTGTCGACGGTCTTGGGGAGGCCGAGTTGCATTTCGCAGCCGGTTCGTAAGCGGGATACGCATCTCGGGACAGGAGAAAATTTCAATGAACAACACTGCCTCCGTCGCCGTGCTATCGCGTTCCTTTTCCGCGCATGAAAAGCTGGCCGCTGAACTCAATCGCCGCTACAGCGACGTCACTTTGAACGACACCGGGCGCACCTTGGCGGGTGATGAACTCGTCGCCTTTCTGCAGGGCAAGTCCCACGTCGTAGTCGCGCTCGAGAAGATCACCGATGACATCCTTGCGCGGCTGCCTGATTTGAAAGTCATCGGCAAATATGGCGTAGGCCTGAACAATGTGGACCTGCATGCGTGTGAAGCTCACGGAGTCCACGTTGGCTGGACAGGCGGCGTGAATCGCCGGTCTGTCGCGGAGCTTGTGATTGCACTCAGCATAGCAAGCCTGCGCCATGTTGTGAGGTCACATATGGAAATCGTGGGGGGTGAATTTCGTCAGATCAAGGGTCGTCAGTTGCAAGGCCGCAAAGTGGGCCTGCTGGGGTGCGGACATGTTGGTAAGGAAGTGGCGCGGCTCATGCTGGCGCTTGGCTGCGAAGTCCAGGCGCATGATATTCGCGACCTGTCGGAATTCTGTGAGGAAACTGGCGTGAAAAGCGTTTCACTGGATGAACTGGTCGAGACCAGTGAAGTCCTTTCGCTGCACGTGCCGTTCACACCTGCCACGTCGATGATCATCAATGCCGATCGCCTGGCTCGCATGCGGACTGATGCGGTACTGGTCAATACGGCGCGTGGCGGATTGGTGGACGAGGCAGCGCTGAAGCGCGCGTTGCACAATGAGAACATTGCGGCGGCTGCGTTTGACGTGTTTGAACCGGAACCCCCGACGGACATGGACCTGCTGCGACTGCCGAACTTCATCGCTACAGGCCATATTGGCGGTAGCGCTGAAGAAGCCATTTTCATGATGGGTATGGCTGCGATTGAAGGGCTGGAAAACGCCCAACCTGCATTGAGCCATATTCCAGACTATTTGCGCTAAACCGAAAGGCTTGTTGCCGCATGACCAATATCGCGATGATCCCCGCCCGTATGGGCAGCCAGCGTCTGCAAAAGAAGAACCTGGCACCGTTGAAAGGCGTTCCGTTGATCGTGCACGCGATCCGGAAATGCCGCGAGGCGGGTGTCTTCGACCGCATCATCGTGAATTCCGAACATCCGGACTTCGGGCCGATTGCGCAAGCCGAGGGTGTTGAGTTCCATCAGCGCCCGGAGGAGCTTGGATCCAACAACGCAACGAGTGAAGACTTCGTGACAGAGTTCCTGAAGGCCAATCCCTGTGATCGCGTGTTCCAGGTACACTCGATTGCGCCATTGCTGACAACCGCTGAGGTGCGCGACTTTGTAAGTGCAATGATTGAAACCGATGTCGACGTGCTGCTCAGCGTGGTCGATGATCAACTGGAATGCCTCTACCATGATGAGCCTGTGAACTTCACGTTTTCCGAGAAGACGAACTCGCAGGATCTCGATCCTGTTCGGAAGGTTTCCTGGTCTATCACAGGGTGGCGCTCTGCGACATTCCTCGCCGCAAAAGAGTCCGGCGGCTGCGCGACATATGCGGGCCGACGAGGCGTGTTTCCCGTCAACAAGATGGCAGGTCATGTCATCAAGACTGAGGAAGATCTGCGGATTGCAGAAGCCTTGTATGACTTCGTCCATCAAGGCGGTGCGGTTGAGGGTGACTGACGGAGTCTGTCGCCTGTTCTAGTGTGCTTCTCGGGCGATCAGGGGTTGATCCGCGTCAGAAGGCAGGGGCCGGACATGAGGCAGTCTCTGGTTCATGCGTAGTGGATTCCACGTCATCGTGCGGAGAAGATCCATCATCGAACGCTTTCTCTTCCGAACACGCCAGCGTGGGTCTGACAGGATCGCCGGTAGATCTCGCACGCCGTGCCAGGTTCCACGTAGTGTGGGTTTGAAACATCCGATCATGGCACTCCGGAAAATGAGATACACCGACAGAACGAGATGAACCGGAGCAGTTAGGACCAGCAAAGGAGTCGGCATATTCTTCGCATAGGTCCAGATGCGGTTGCGTGTTCCGTGATAGGATGAAAAGGCGCTGTGGCGACCAGAAATGGCACTGCCCGCATGGTGCACAACCGCATCCTTGAGGAAGACGCATGGCTCCCCTTCAAGCTGCAGGCGGAAGCCGATGTCGACATCTTCGCAATAACAGAAAAAGCGTTCGTCAAAGCCGCCGATACGCAGGAAAAGTTCCCGGTCATACATTGCCGCAGCGCCGCATGGACTGAAGCAGAAGCCCGTATCGGGTAGCTTGGAAGCCGGATGGCCGAAGCCACCCCGCCAAGGAATGCCGAAGATCAAATACGCATCGCCCGCGCCGTCCAGCATATCCGGGTCGTCGAGGCAGTATTGGGTCGAGGCGAACACACGGCAGCCCGCATAGCGCCGGGAGGCGGCTTGAAGCTTCTCCAGCCAGTTGGCGGACGCTGTGGCGTCCGGATTGAGCAATACGAGCCATTGCCCGCGCGCCAGATTTGCCGCCTGGTTGTTGGCCACCGCAAAACCGACATTGTCCGAATTCTTTGTGAGTCTGGCTTGTGCGATACCAGAGAGATCCAACGTATCTGGCGATCCGTCGGTCGATGCATTGTCGATGACAATCAGCTCAAAGTCCTGAAGCGTCTGGGTCTTCAGCGAATCGACGGCGGCCTGCAAATACGCGCCCCCATTATAGTTCACAATGATCACAGAGAAGCTGATCGCTGAAGACTTGAAGGGCTTCGGCGCGGCGCTTGCGGGGGAAATTGATTCTGTCATACCGATTACAATTGTACGCCCCACTTCATTCCCGAAACCTTACTGGCATGTTCCCTTAACGCCGTCGACCCGAGTGCTGGAAGCAGCTCAAGAGAGGGATATATAGTTTCATATGGAACTATATATTGATTTGCTGTACAGTCCGACCATGACAACTTCACCTGCCAAGAATCGCTACCATGACGCTCCGCGCGCCGCTGATTTCACGATCGATCAGGCGTGGGATACCTACAGCGCGGCAGAGCACGACCGCTGGGATCGGTTGTTCCTGCGTCAGCGAGAGATTGCAAAAGGCCGGGCCTCGGAAGTGGCCCTGAAAGCAATGGCAGAGCTTGAACTGTCCGCGTCAGGTATTCCGAACATGGCTGAACTGTCGGACAAGCTGGAAAAGATCACGGGATGGCGCGTTGTGCCTGTGGCGGAATTGGTGCCGGATGAGATTTTCTTTGACCATCTCGCCAATCGCCGGTTTCCGGCCGGGGCCTTTATCCGACCCGAGGCGGAGTTCGACTACCTCCAGGAGCCGGATATTTTTCACGATATTTTCGGTCATGTGCCGATGCTGGCTGACCCAGTATTCGCTGATTTCATGGAAGCCTATGGCAAAGGCGGACAGCGGGCCATGCAACTCGGCCAGTTGCACAATCTTGCGCGGCTCTACTGGTACACGGTCGAGTTCGGCCTGATCCGCGAAGCGGGCGGTCTGCGCATCTATGGCGCCGGTATTCTCTCAAGCCCCAACGAGACCGTGTTTGCGCTTGAGGATGACAGCCCCAACCGGGTCGCCTTCGACCTGCAGCGTATCATGCGCACCAAATACATCATCGACGACTTTCAGCAGACCTATTTCGTGATCGACAGCTTCGATGCCTTGCTCGACGCCTGCTACCAGGATTTCGGCGGCGTCTATGATGAGGTGAAAAACAAGCCCGACATAGAGGCTCATGAAACCGTGCCAGGCGATGCGCTGATCCATCGTGGATCGCTCGACTATTTTCGCCAGAAGGCGCAGGTCTAGCCGACGCTGAGCGCCAGAATGCGGCTGATCTGGGCATAAGGCAGGCCGCTCTCGGCATGCCAGTGATTGAAGGCTACCTGCACTTTCTTCATCGCGGATTTGGATTTGGCCTCTGGCTTATCCAGCACCTCCTCCCGTACCAGGGCGCGGCAGACATCCCCAGACGTGATCCAGGCATCCCAGCCCGAGAAGCGCAGGAAATACTGCCCCGTCGCTCCGCCAAGGCGTGAGCCGTTTGTGTTCAGGTAGCTGAGAAGCCCGGCCTGGTCGTCAGCGGGCCAGGCAGAGAGGAACGCGCCGAAGCTGCCATGCGCTTTGGCGGTGTCCGCCACGAATTTCGCATTCTCAAGCGTCGCCTTGATCTTCTGGCCATTGCGCACGATACGCGTGTCCGACACGAGCTGCCCCAGCATCTCGTCGCCAAAGAAGGCGAGCCTATTTGGATCGAAGCCCTCGAAGGCCAGTTCAAACCCGTCCCATTTCGCATCAATGACTTTCCAGTTGAAGCCGGCATTGAACACGCAGCGCGTCATCGTGGCGAGATACCGGTCGTCGGGTATTTTCTTCAGGGATTTTGCCTGATGGGCATTCTGCGACATCTCAAGAACAGCGGCGCGATCTCCATGATGCTGCGCGGCGAAATCCACGATGCGGTCAAAAGGGTTCATCTGTCAGGCCTCCCATGAGCAGTCTGTCACAAGGCCCGGAAATGTCTAAGAGTCTTGACCCCATAGGGAAAAGCAGGGATCGCTGGGGGATGCATTATGTCCCCCGAATTCTCGTCACCGGCGGTGCCGGCTTTATCGGCTCCTTCCTGTGCGAGCGCCTGCTGGATACCGGGGCTGAAGTGCTCTGCGTGGACAACTTCTTCACCGGTCGGCGCACCAACGTAGCGCATCTGCTCGACAATCCCCGTTTCGAAGTGATGCGCCATGACGTGACCGTGCCGCTCTTTGTCGAAGTGGACCAGATCTACAACATGGCCTGCCCGGCGAGTCCGGTGCATTACCAGTTCGATCCGGTTCAGACGACCAAGACCAGCGTGCATGGCGCGATCAACATGCTGGGCCTGGCCAAACGGACGCGGGCCAAAATTCTTCAAGCCTCGACGTCCGAAGTGTATGGCGATCCGGAGATCCACCCCCAGACGGAAGACTATTGGGGCAATGTGAACCCGCTGGGGCCGCGTGCCTGTTATGACGAAGGCAAACGCTGTGCGGAGACGCTGTTCTTCGATTATTATCGACAGCACAAGGTCCAGATCAAAGTCGCGCGTATCTTCAACACGTATGGACCGCGCATGCATCCGAATGACGGGCGTGTGGTTTCCAACTTCATCGTTCAGGCGCTGAAGGGCGAAGACATCACGCTTTACGGCGATGGCGAACAAACCCGCAGCTTCTGCTATGTTTCGGATCTTGTTGAAGGCCTGATCCGACTGATGAATACGAGCGACGACGTGACCGGTCCGATCAATCTCGGCAATCCCGGCGAGTTCACGATCCGCCAACTCGCCGAGAAAATCATCGAGATGACCGGTGCGCGATCCAAGCTGGTGCACAAGCCGCTACCGCAAGATGACCCCCGTCAGCGCCAGCCGGACATCACCCGTGCGCGCGATACGCTCGACTGGGAACCGACGATTGCGCTGGAGGAAGGCTTGAAGCCGACGATTGCGTATTTTGACGAAGAAGTCCGGGCGATGCTGGGCTGATCCCGCATTTGCGGGCGCTTTGAGAATTTCCAGCTTCAATCTGCTCCGCCGAAGCAGGTTGTGCGCAAAGGCGCTCTCACAGGAAAATGGTGGGCCCGGCAGGATTTGAACCCGCGACCAAACCGTTATGAGCGGTCCGCTCTAACCAACTGAGCTACAGGCCCCAGCGGCCCGTTTTAGCGTGCTTCTTTGGCAAGGCAATGTGCTGTCTGCCACGCTCTTGCGAATTACGTGCGTAAATGTGGCAGATCGTTTGCATGATCATTGGACACGACCTACACGATGGAGTTGGGGACAAGTCAGGGATGTCAAAATTCATGCAAGGCAACTCAAAGCGGATTCTCGTGCCGGGGGGGGCTGGATATATCGGCTCGCACACATGTGTCGAGTTGCTGAACCGAGGATATACGCCGGTAATTGTAGACAATTTCGTCAATTCCAGCATGGCCGCCATCGATCGGATTTGTCAGATTACGGGCGCAAATGATGTGCCGGTCATCGAAGCAGACATTCGCGACACCGAGGCCATGATAGGTGCTCTGCGCGAGCACGAATGCGAGGCCGTGATTCACTTCGCCGGCCTGAAGGCCGTTGGGGAATCGACTGCCAACCCGCTCGATTATTACAGCAATAATGTTCAGGGCTCACTCAGCCTGCTCGACGCCATGAAACAGACGGGTGTCGGACATATCGTGTTTTCGTCGTCTGCCACTGTCTATGGCACACCGGTTTCGCTGCCTTATACTGAAGACCATCCGCTGGCGCCCACCAATCCCTATGGCATGACCAAATATGCGGTTGAGCTGATGCTGAATGACCTCGTCGCATCGGGCGCAGGTATCAATGCGGGCATCCTGCGCTACTTCAACCCGATTGGTGCGCATCCCACCGGTCTGATCGGCGAGGATCCGAACGGGGTGCCGAACAATCTGATGCCGTTCGTTGCCCAGGTGGCGGTGGGGCGTCGCCCCCATCTCAACGTGTTCGGCAATGATTACGATACGCCGGACGGCACGGGTGTGCGCGACTATATCCACGTCGTCGACCTCGCCGAAGCACACATCGTTGCGCTTGAGAAACTGCTGGAAAGTCCGGACAGTTTCACAGTCAATCTCGGGTCCGGGAACGGCTATTCGGTCCTGGATGTGGTGAAAGCGTTTGAACAGGCGAGCGGTCGGGAGATCCCGCTCAATTTCGCCGAACGCCGTGCTGGCGATTTACCTGCCTATTGGGCTGATCCCTCCTATGCGATGGAACTTCTTGGCTGGAAGACTCGTTTGACGTTGGAAGACATGTGCCGAGATCAATGGGCCTGGCAAAGCGGCAATCCGGAAGGGTATCCGCAACGCGAAGTCGGAGCCGCCTGACGCGAGTTTGACACAATGCGCTGGTAGCCATCGGTCTCGATCAATAAACCGAGGAGACAACATGCGCACTTTCCGGAATCTGTTCATCGCATCCAGCGCCATCGCCCTGGCAGGAACCCTATCTGCCTGTGCGCAGATGCCGTCCCAATCGGTTCCAACCGGGACGAGCCAGATGACCTACCACCCCAATTCGATCCAGCCCGAAACCACGTTGGATATTTCCGCGACCGCCAATGTGAAGCGCGCGCCGGACATTGCCTACATCACGGCCGGTGTAAACGAGGAAGCCAAGACCGCAGTTGCTGCAATGGCGGCGCAGGCTGAGGCGATGACCAGCATGATGAACGCGCTGAAGTCCGCAGGCGTCGCCGACAAGGACATGCAGACGTCGAACATCTCTCTCAATCCGGTTTACGACTATGTCGAGGAAACCGATGCCAATGGGCGTCGCAACGGCAAACAGGTTCTGCGTGGTTATTCGGCGTCAAACCAGCTGACCGTCAAAGTGACCAATCTGGATGGTTTGGGTGAAACGCTTGATAGCCTCGTTGTCGCAGGCGGTAACACGTTCTCGGGCCTGAATTTCGCGCTTGAAGATGCCAGTGATGCGCGTGACGAAGCGCGGCGCAAGGCCGTTGCGGACGCAACTGCGCGCGCTGAACTCTACGCTGAAGCTGTCGGCATGCGCGTGTCGCGCATCGTCAACATCTCCGAAAGTGGCGGGAATGAACCTTCGCCTGCACCGATGGGCAGGATGATGGCGATGCACGAATCTGCCGATATGGCATCCACGCCGATTTCAGGCGGTGAAATTGGCTATTCGGCCCAAGTAAATATCCGGTTCGAACTGACCAAGTAGGCCAATCAGACATAGCCTTCGGCGAGAAGGTCTTTCATGTCGACAATCCCGACCGGGCGTCCATCTTGCACAACGAATGCGTTGGAGATGCGATGCTCGGTCAATCTCTTGATGACTGCGGACATGCGCTCGTCGAGTGAAATCGTGCGGGGCGATGGCGTCATGATCGCGGCGGCATTTCCGGTCAGCTTTCCTGCCAGCATGGCACGTCGCAAGTCGCCGTCGGTGACCATTCCCACAATCACGCCAGTCGCATCCAGTACGGCCACGCATCCCTTGCGGCCTTCCGAGATGGCCAGAATGACGTCTTCGACAGCCGCGGTTTCGCTGACCGATGGTATATCGTCTGTGCGATCCGCCACATAGTCGCCGGCAGTCTGGAGGGAGCGGCCAAGTTTCCCCCCCGGATGACGGAACCCGAACTCTTCCCGTGAAAAGCCTCGTCGCGCCATCAGGACTATGGTCAACGCATCACCAAGTGCGAGCGCCATGGTCGTTGAGGATGTTGGCGCGAGCCCGTTGGGGCAGGCTTCCGCAACGGTTGGCAGCGTCAGCAATACATCCGACCCCCGACCAAGCGTCGACTCTGCCGCGCGTGACATGCCGATCAGGGGTACCGAATTGGTGCGGCAATAGCGGATCAGATCGACCAGTTCGCGGCTCTCGCCCGAATAGGATATCGCGATCACGACTGAGCCTGGAACGATCATTCCCAGGTCACCATGACTGGCTTCGGTCGGATGGAGGAAGAATGAGGGCGTGCCCGTCGATGCGAGACTGGCCGCGATCTTCTGGCCGATATGTCCCGACTTGCCCACGCCGGCCACAATGATGTGCCGATCCGTGGCCATGATGAGGTCAGCGGCCTTTTCGATGGCCGTGTCCAGACCGGCTTCCAGTTGCTCAAGGGCTTCGCGTTCAATGCGAATTACATTGCGCGCAATATCGATGTCGCTTTCACGGGTCACGTCTGTTCGCTCCTGATGGCTGGAAAGCCTTCTGGGTCAGCCCGCCTGGGCTTGCAAGGGCTGCGTTTCAGATTGGAACCGTGAACTCAGGCGTTACTTCGCGATCTGCATCTGGCGCGCTTCGTATTCCGATACGCTCATGATGTGGGTCTTGGGCTGCACAAACGGCTCAACCGGAGTTTCCATCTTTGTGTGTTCGACAATCTCTGGCGTTGGCGCTGGAGCAGGTGCCGTTTCAGCCACGACCAGTTTGTCGTCATCTGCGTCACCGCCACCTTCCGCAATGATCACGCTGATGCGTTTTCCATTCAGCATTGGTTCTGCAGCATCGTTCGGGTGTACAGGCTGCAGGACGCCGGCAAAGGCGAGCTGTGTGTCATGCGCAGGATCGGTGAGCGTCGTAAATGCAGCTTCAACAAGATCCTCGACATGCGCGTTGCGAGACCGGGACGTGTTCCCGCCCAGCATGATCGCAATAATGCGGCTGCCATCGCGCTTGGCAGACGTCATCAGGTTGAATCCGGAGGCGCGGGTATAGCCAGTCTTGATGCCGTCGACGCCGTCTACTTTGCCGAGCAACTCATTATGGTTCTTGTAGGTACGTCCAGCCCACTGGAAGCTGCTGGACGAGAAGTAATGATAATAGTCAGCATGATCGGTGAGCATCGCATCGGCCAGGATGGCAAGGTCACGCGCGGTCGTCAGCTGCTGTGTGTTGGGCAGGCCCGACGCGTTCATGAAGCGGGTATGGTTCATTCCGAGCGATTTGGCCTTCACAGTCATCAATTGGGCAAAGCGGCTTTCGGTGCGCCCGAGACGCTCAGCCACAACCACAGCGACATCATTGGCCGATTTGCTGACCAGCGCGCCAATTGCGTCGCGAACTGTCATGGTCGAGCCGGTGCGAAGCTTGAGGTTTGAAGGGGGTTGGCTCGCCGCGTGGCGCGAGACAACGAGCCGCTCATCCAGGGTGACCTCGCCGGTCTTCAGCGCGTCAAACAGCATGTAGAGGGTCATGACCTTGGTGAGGGAGGCCGGATAACGCGCTTCATCGGCATTGCGGGCATGAAGTACTTCATGAGTATCCGCATCGATCACGATGGAGGCGTACTTTTCGGCGTGAGCAGATTGGGCAAACAGGCCTGCCGCCATCAGCGCCACCGCTATAGTGAGTGCTTTCAGGACAGGTGGTAGTGCGAGCCGCATCATGTTCTCTCCAAAAATGAGTTAACCCCGGCACCCGAGGATTAAACTAGAGTCCGTCAAATCGGTTGACCACATCTTAACGCAGGCCCCAGCCTCACAAATCTGTAATCAGGTTTCAAGCCTTGCAATTTTCATGCGAATTTAAAAATGCTGCGCCGCACAATAATTGTTGCAATTGCTCGGATTTTACGCTACGTTAGGGTATCCAGCGTGAAAAGGATCCTCCCCATGGCGACAACAAAAAAGACCACTCCCAAGTCTTCTCCGAAAGCCAAAGCGGAAGCGCGTGTGGCAGATTCGGCAACAAAAATGATTGATGAAGGCATGGAACAAATGACAGGTCTCGCAGGCAAGTTCGGTGGTTATGCGGAAGGCGGCATGAAAGCCCTCGCAGAACAAGCAGCATCTTCTTCGGAAATGATGCGCACGATTGGCGCCCGCAACATGGACTTCTTTGCTCGCACGCTCGAACAGGGTGTCGAAGCCACGCAGTCGCTGACCGGCGCAAAGGATCCACGCGAAGCAATGGAAATACAGTCCGGCTTCGCCAAGAACCTTCTCTCGGCTTACACGTCCGAAGTCAGCGCACAGGCTGAACTCTGCATGTCTGCTTGGCGCGACGCGACGAAGCCGTTCATGGCTTTCGCACCCAAGTAAGCGCTTTCTTGTTTCCCGGCCAGGCTAGCGGGCTCTGGGGCGTAGAGTGGCGTAGATAATTTGAGCCGGGCCTGTTTGGCCCGGTTCTTTTTTTGCCCGGACTTTGTTCAATGTCAGATGCAGAATGCGCTGGCGAATCCGTTGCGCTTGCTCCTACAGTTGTGCATGAGCGATTTTCTCGATTTCCAAACCCTTCAGCGGCCCAAGTCGCCGAACACGTATCTGGTCGCACCGGCGGGCTTTGCTGACCAGGCTAGCCCGGACGAAGAAGGCCCGATTTTCTTCTGCAGCACAGACAGTCTGTTCAGCCAGGTCGAGGCCCTTGTGGCCATGCGCAAGGACTGGAGGCTGAAGGCGCTCGACGCCCAGGCGGGTCGCATCAGCTTCATCGCGGTGTCGAAACTGTTCAAATTCAAGGATGATGTGGATATCGCCATCCTGCCTTCAGACGGGAAATCCACGCTCGCAGTCTATTCTGCATCCCGCGTGGGCTATAGCGATATGGGCGCGAATGCGAAGCGTGTGAATGACCTCCTCGCCAGTCTCCAGGTGACCTGAATTCAGGCAGATTGTGCTTTTGCCGCGTATCCGCTCTTCAAAGTCGGGCAAGAACGTATATCTTGGTAACTATGAGCGGTGACCTGAACCATTCCAGCACGGATCCAATACGGCTAAATCGGCCCGGACCCGGCGACCCACCAGGGGGCGGGCAGGCTGGCGATGATGATGGGACGAATTTCGGTCTGTCCACGCAAACGCGCGTACGGACCAAGAAGCCGTCGCTCTACCGTGTGCTTCTGTTGAATGACGATTACACGCCGATGGAGTTTGTCGTCTACGTCCTGGAACATTTCTTCAATCGTTCCCGGGAACAGGCCACGCGCATCATGCTTCATGTCCACCAAAAGGGCGTGGGGTTGTGCGGTGTCTATACTTATGAAGTGGCCGAAACAAAGGTCGCGCAGGTATTGGACCTTGCCAAACGCCATGAACATCCTCTCCAATGTGTCATGGAGAAAGACGACTAGAAACACTCACTCCGGAAGGCCAGTCACTTGCCACGTTTGTCCCCCTCCCTAGAGACCGCACTCGAAAAGGCCCTGACGTTCGCATCAGAGCGTGATCATGAATACGCCACACTGGAACATTTGCTTCTGGCGCTGACGGAAGATGAGCATGCCCGCGAAGTGATGGGCGCCTGCAAGGTCAACATTGACGCCCTCAGCGCCGACCTCAGCCGATACATTGACGAAGAGCTTTCCAGCCTGACAGTGGATGAAGGCGAAGGCCGCGTTCAGCCGACCGCTGCGTTCCAGCGTGTTGTCCAACGCGCCATTCTTCACGTTGAGAGCTCGGGCCGCGACGAAGTTACCGGCGCGAATGTGCTGGTCTCGATCTTCTCTGAACGTGAAAGTCACGCTGCCTACTTCCTGCAGGAGCAGGACATGACCCGTTATGACGCGGTGAATTTCATCTCGCATGGCGTGGCCAAGCAGCCGGGCATGTCGCGCCCATCCAGTCCACGCGGTGCGGAGGCTTCGGAAGAAGAGCCGGTCAAGCAGGGTCATGAGGCGCTCGACGCTTACTGTGTGAATCTGAATGACAAGGCGCGCTCCGGCAAGATCGATCCGCTGATCGGCCGGGACATGGAAGTGAACCGCTGCATTGAAGTGCTCTGCCGTCGCAGCAAGAACAATCCGATCCTCGTCGGCGATCCCGGTGTGGGCAAGACGGCGATCGCCGAAGGCCTGGCCAAGAAGATTGTCGATGGTGAAGCCCCTGAAATTCTGGACGAGGCTGTTATCTGGTCGCTCGACATGGGCGCCCTGTTGGCCGGTACGCGCTATCGCGGTGATTTCGAGGAACGCCTCAAATCCGTGATGAAGGAATTGGAGCAGCAGGAAAAAGCTATCCTGTTCATTGATGAGATCCACACCATTATCGGCGCTGGGGCGACCTCCGGCGGCGCGATGGATGCGTCAAATCTGCTGAAGCCTGCGCTTCAGTCCGGTGGCCTGCGTTGCATGGGGTCGACCACCTTCAAGGAATACAAACAGCATTTTGAAAAGGACCGGGCCCTGTCGCGCCGGTTCCGCAAGATCGATGTGGTTGAGCCAACTGTTCCGGATACGATCAAGATTCTCACGGGTCTTAAGTCCCGCTTCGAGGATTTCCACGGCCTGCGCTACACGAATGATGCCATCAAATCGGCAGTTGAACTCGCAGATCGCTACATCACCGACCGCAAATTGCCGGACAAGGCGATTGATGTGATCGACGAGGCTGGCGCCGCGCAGTGGTTGTTGCCTACGTCGAAACGCAAGAAGACGGTGGGGCAGAAGGATATCGAGGCAGTCGTGGCCAAGATCGCCCGCATCCCCCCCAAACAGGTTTCGACCGACGATGCAGCCGCGCTCAAATCACTGGAGACCGATTTGCAGCGGGTCGTGTTTGGCCAGAACGATGCCATCACGGCGCTTTCGGCAGCCATCAAACTCGCGCGTGCCGGCCTGCGTGAACCGAACAAGCCAATTGGCTCGTACCTGTTCACCGGTCCAACCGGCGTCGGCAAGACCGAAGTTGCCAAACAACTCGCCTCCATCATGGGCGTCGAGATGCTGCGCTTCGACATGTCGGAATATATGGAGCGTCACACCGTTTCTCGTCTCATCGGCGCGCCTCCGGGCTATGTCGGCTATGATGAGGGCGGCCTGCTGACCGATGGCGTCGACCAGCATCCGCACTGCGTGCTGCTGCTCGACGAAATCGAGAAGGCGCATCCGGACCTGTTCAACATCCTGCTTCAGGTCATGGACAATGGCACACTGACGGACGCCAATGGCCGCAAGGTAGACTTTCGGAATGTCATCCTGATCATGACAACGAATGCCGGGGCGTCCGATGCCTCGAAGAACTCCATCGGCTTTGGCCGTGGCAAGAAGGACGACGAGCAGGAAGAGGCACTCAAGCGTCTGTTCACGCCGGAATTCCGTAACCGTCTTGATGCGACGATCACTTTCGGCGGCCTGACGCCAGAGATCATTGATCGTGTGGTCGAGAAGTTCATTCTTCAGCTCGAAGTCCAGCTGGAAGATCGCAACGTCTCCATCGAGATCACCAAGCCTGCACGCGACTGGCTCGCCAAGCGCGGCTTCGACGCCGACATGGGCGCCCGGCCGCTGGCGCGGACGATCCAGGAACACGTCAAGAAGCCGATGGCGGAAGAACTCCTGTTCGGCTCGCTCCAGAAGGGCGGCGTGGTCAAGATCGACATCGACAAGAAGGATGAGGAAAAGCTCGCCTTCAAATATGTTGCCGAGAAGCCGAAGAAGAAGCCTGTCGCCAAGAAAGGCTCTGCTGAAGAGCCGGCATAGAATACTGGCAGTACGATTTCAGAAATGCCCGCAACGTCCTGTTGCGGGCATTTCTTTGCCTGCGATCTCAAGACGGTGGCCGAAGTCGCATAAACCTTGTGCAGGAACATGCTGTTTTCGAAGGAAATTCGCTGATCGCGTTCGGATTGTCACAATGGTCCACTAGGAGTAACGCTACGGCAAGCATGGTCTAGAGGTGACGAGATGACCGATGCGATTTTGACGACGGGATCGGCCACCACGGCGCCAGCGCAGAAGGCGGCGCGGTTAGTGCATATCGATGGGGCGCGGGGCTATTTGCTCATTGCCATGTTCATCGCACACTTCAATTTCACGCACTGGACGCCTGTGATCCGGTTTCATCACGGGAATTTCTCGCCTGTCTGGGATGGCGAGTTTTTTGTTCTCTTGTCCGGTTTTGTCTGCGCGCTGAGCTATCTTCGGCCCTTCTTCAAAGGCGGTATGGTCGCCTGCGAACTGGCCGTTTTGAAGCGGCTACGCTGGGTCTATCTCTATCAGATCATCGTCGCACTCTCGATGCTGTACCTGTTTGTGTCGGCCTGGCCGATGCGGCTGGATTCCCAATATGTACCAGACCTCGAAACACCGCTGTTCGTGCAGAGCCTTCAGGTTTTCACCTTCGCCAAGCAGCCGCTCTATCTCGGCATTCTGATCCTTTACATGATGCTGATGCTGTTCATTCCGGTCGGGCTTTGGTTGCTGGAGACAACGCGGACGCGCCTGTTCTTCGGAATTCTTGCGGCCTGCTGGCTGGTTGCTGCGGCGGGTTTCGATCAAGCGGTATTGGGCTGGATCTTCGCGCATGTTTTCGACACGCGGCCTTTCCTGTCTCTGACGGGTATCTTCAATCCCTTGTCCTACGCGGTCATTTTCTATGGCGGATTCTATCTCGGCTACCGGTACAAGACGGAAGGCTGGGACCATTTCAAATCCAGCATTCTGCCCACGAGCTATCCGGTCTTCTACGCGGCGCTTGCCATCACAGTGGCCTTTGCAGTTGCGGAAGCCGGGCGAGGCATGCTTGGGTCGCCTGAATGGCTGGTTGAGCCAAAGCGCCGGAATGTGTCTGGCATCGGCCTGATCAGTCTCGCTGCGATCTCGTATATCTTCTACTTCCTGCTGAACCGGGAAGACTTGGCAAAGCCCCTTATGTGGGCGCGGGCTGTGGTGGATTCTGTGTTGAGATTCCCGCCTCTGGTAATGGTCGGCCGGAATTCCCTGTTCGTGTATAGCGGCCATGTCGTGGCGGTCTTTACGGCCAGCTACTTCATTCTCTCCAACGGGTTTGAAGACAATCGGATTGTGGTGATGGTTGTCCAGATCTGCGCTCTGGCAGCTTTGCTTGGCGCGGCGCGCCTGAAGAAACGCTACCTCCCGGCCCTGCCATAGGGCTTGCCTTCCCGTGGGGAGGGCGCATCACACTGGCATCAATAAAATCCTCGGGAGGGAACACATGTCAGGATCCATTGGCGGGGCGTGCGAGTCAAAATTCGCCGCCGTGAAGGAAGAATTCGAACGCAACTTTGCAGAGCGTGGAGAGGTTGGCGCCTCGGTCTGCCTGTCAGTGAATGGCGAAACGCAGGTGGACCTCTGGGGCGGCATGGCGAACCCGGAAACTGGTGATGCCTGGCGTGAGGATACGATCTCCATCGTCTTTTCCTGTTCCAAGGCCGCCACCGCGCTGTGCGCCCATATCCTGATCGACCGGGGTGAGCTGAATCCCGAGGCGCTGGTCGCCGACTACTGGCCGAAGTTTGCCAAGAACGGCAAAGAGAAGACCACGGTTCGCATGATGCTGAACCATGAAAGCGCGCTGCCGACCCTGCGCGACCCGGTCCGGCCAGGCGGGTTCGAGGACTGGGACTACATGATCCAGCGACTGGAAGATGAGGAAGCCTTCTGGGAACCGGGCACACGCAATGGCTACCACATGATCAATTTCGGCTGGACGGTGGGCGAACTGGTCCGCCGCGTGTCCGGCAAGTCGCTCGGCACCTTCTTCCGCGAGGAAGTGGCCGACAAGACCGGCGCGCGCTTCTGGCTGGGCCTGCCTGAGACCGAAGACGTTCACATCGCGCCGATCATTCCGTATGCGCCGAAGCCGGACGATGTTCCAACCGAGTTTGCCATCAAGCTGGTGACCGAGCCGGAATCCATCCAGCACAAGAGCTTCATGAACAATGGCGGCTGGGACTTCAATAACCGCAAGTCGCAAGCCGCTGAAATCGGCGGCGGGGGCGGCCTCTCGAACGCGCGCGGACAGGTGGCGATGTATACGCCATTGGCAACCGATGACGGCACGCTCGTCTCGCCTGATCGCCTGAAGGCCATGAGCATGGTGACAACAGCGACGCAACGAGATGCGACGCTTCTGGTCCCGACCCGGTTCGGCCCGGGCTTCATGAAGTCCATGGATAATCGCGAGCTGAACCTCGGCCCCGGCACCAGCGTCATCATGGGCGAGCAGGCCTTCGGCCATGTCGGCGCAGGCGGCTCCATCGGTTTCGCCGATCCCGAAGCGGGCCTCGCCTTCAGCTACACGATGAACCAGATGGGCAGCGGCATTCTCGTGAATGACCGCGCGCAAAGCCTGATCGATGCGGCCTATCGCGCGCTCGGCTATCGCACCAATGCACCTGGCGTATGGGTGAAGTAAGCCGCGACCCGATTAGCCATCGTCGCTGGCTTCGCCAATCCCGCCGACCTGGAGCATGCCTTCCTTGGCGGCTTGCGCCCGTGCGACGCCTTCGCTGCGCGCGGGCGGAGCCATGATTTCCGGCGGGTCGGTTTCCTGAAGGTAGATGGTGCGGCTCGGAAAGGCGAAGCCCGTGCCCGCCTTTTCGATAATGTCCATCACGGCGACGGCGAACTCTTCCTTGATCTCCAGCCACTCGCCCCAATTCTTCGTGTGGGTGAAAGTGTAGATCAGGAAGTCGATGGAGCTGGCATTGAAGCTGTCCACACGCACGAACAATGCGGCTTCCGGCGGCTTGGCGAACCGGTCATCATTCCAGAGCCAGGCCTCGATTTCGTCGCGGATATATTTCAGCTGGTCCACGGTCGTGCGATATTCCACGCCGACCACCCATTTGATGCGCCGGTGCGTCATGCGCGAGAAATTGGTCACGGCCGCATCTGACAGTGCGCTGTTGGGAACATAGACCGGGCTTTTGTCGAACCGGCGGATAAGGGTCGAACGGAAATTGATCTTCTCGACCGTTCCTTCGACCACACCGTCTGCCTTGACCCACTCGCCGGGAATGAAACGCTTCTCTGAAATGATCAGCAAGCCGGAGATAAGGTTCTTGAACAAGTCCTGCGCGCCGAGGCCGACGGCGATGCCGAGCACGCCAAGGCCGGCCAGCAGGGGCGCGATCTGGATTCCCCATTGCTCCGCCACGGCGCCGAGACCCAGTACGATCAAGATGATCTGCAACGCCTTGACCATCCAGTCGACGGCGGCGGGCGACAGGGCGTCTCTCAGACCCGCGAACAGATATTCGAAGGCATGCACCGCGCGAGACAGCGTCCAGAATACGGCAAGCGTGATGATCGAGCGCAGAATGCGAGTCGCGTAGATTTCCGCCTCGCCGGAAATATTGGTCACCTGCAGCGCGATATAGATACCGATGATGACCGGGACGATCTTGAGCGGCGTCGCGATGGATTGAACGAGCGCGTCATCAAAGCCCGACTTGGTGCCGGACGCCAGGCGCATGATGGTCTTCACGATCAGCCGTGCGAACAGGCCGCGGATCATCAGCGCGATCATGATGATCACAACAGCGATGGTGATCTCGCCATAGGTCAGACCATAAGCGCCATCATTCCAGATGTTTCCGATGAAGGTTGCGGACTCGCGCGCCCAGTCGGGGGCATTCTGCTCAAACCAGCTCGAAGATTGTGTCAGGGCCATGCGGCGCTCCATCTGTTTCATCCGGTCGCGACCGGGCCTGTGGAGTGCCGTTTGCTAATCTGTGTTATGCGGCCTGTGAAGGGTTGGGGGTCAGCCCTTTATGTCGCGCCACTCGCCGGGGGCAAGGCCATTCAGGGTCCAGTTGCCGATTTGCGCACGCACAAGGCGCAAGGTTGGATGCCCGACTGCGGCGGTCATGCGCCGGACCTGTCGGTTGCGGCCTTCGGTAATGGTCAGTTCGATCCAGCAATCTGGTACCGATTTTCGAAACCGGATTGGCGGGTCGCGCGGCCAGAGATCTCCTGGCTCGTCCATCCGTCTCACCTTTGCAGGAGCGGTGCGACCATCATTCAGGTCTACTCCGGAGCGGAGGGCCTGCAATGCCTTGTCATCCGGAATACCCTCGATCTGGGCCCAGTAGACCTTGGCCATCTTGGCTTTCGGATCGGAAATGCGGGCCTGCAGCTTGCCGTCATCGGTCAGGAGTAACAGGCCCTCACTATCCCGGTCGAGCCGGCCAGCGGGATAGACACGTGGGACGTCCATATAGTCCGATAGCGTCTCACGCGAACTCGCCAGCGTACTCTTGTCGGTGAATTGGGAGAGCACATTGAACGGTTTGTTGAAGGCGATAAGGCGGGTCATGCGTCAGGGCCTTCGGGCAACAGGCCGAGCGCGGATGCGGCGGCGGGTGTTCGGATCCAGATCCAGTCACCAATCCCTTCGCTGGTGCCGCCAGGTTCGTCCGTCTCGATCCAGCCCATTGCACGGTAAAACGTGCGGGCAGTGGTGTTGGATGTATTGCACTTCAGTGAGAGCGCGCTGCCATAGCGCATCATTGTAGCAACCATCAGCGACCGCCCAATGCCGTGGCGGTGATAGGCCGGGTCGATGAAGAAATGATGCAGGAAGTGGTCGGGGTCCCAGACGCTCGAAAAGCCGACCGGTCGGTCATCCTTTTCTGCAACCAAAATGCTCTCGCCAGCCGTTTGGCGGTCAAACTCGGCGGCATCAACGCGTTCGATGCCAGCCAGCGGGAACACGTCACGGCTCGCCCGATAGAGGATGGTAGCAAGAGCCTCCCGGTCTGATGCTACAGCCTCCCTGATCACGCGTTCACGATCTCATGCAGGGATTTCAATGTGCTGAGCAGGCCTTCGGCCGACGAGATCGGCAGGCAGCTCGGTCCATCGCACAGGGCCTTGTCCGGGTCGGTATGGAATTCGAGGAAGACGCCATCCGCGCCGGCGGCAATGGCCGACTTGGCGATGATGGCCACGCCGTCGCGTCGCCCGCCGGTGGACGCGCCGCCCGTGCGCGGGTCGGCGCCTGGAAGCTGGACAGCATGGGTCGCGTCGATGGTCACCGGGCAGCCGAGCTTCTGCATCTCGGGAATGCCGAGCATGTCGACGACGAGATTGTTGTAGCCAAAGCTGGAGCCGCGCTCGCACAGGATCACGCCGACATCTGCAGCTTCACCGATCTTGGAGACGATGTTCTTTGTATCCCACGGTGCGATGAACTGGGCTTTCTTGACCTGGATGATCCCGCCCGCTGCGGCAGTGGCCTTGGCGGTGGCGACAACCAGATCAGTCTGGCGGCACAGGAAAGCCGGGATCTGGACGATGTCGGCCACCTCTGCGACGGCTTCGGCCTGACCGGCTTCATGCAGATCGGTGCAGATCGGCACGCCGAGCTTGGCCTTTACGCTGGCCAGCATTTTCAGGCCATTCTCAAGCCCGGGGCCGCGAAACGACTTGATCGAGGAACGGTTCGCCTTGTCGAAGCTGGCCTTGAAGACATAGGGCAGACCCAATTGTTCGCAAACGCGCTTCAGCTCGGTGCCAACTTCAAGGGAAAGGCCCTCGTCTTCGAGGACGTTGAGGCCCGCAATCACTGAAAGCGGTTTGCCGGTGCCGATGGTCCAGCCGGAAGTCTTGTGGGTCAGCACGTTCATCTGGGTCTCTCCGCTCAGGTGTTTTTCCAGCAAATAGCGTTGTTTCAGGCAAAAGGTAAGTCGGAGCGTTCATGCCGTTTCCATAAACAAAGAAGCCGCCCTCTGGGGCGGCTTCCGTGAGTCCTCGGGACCCAACAAGTCTGGCAGCGTTTCAGCGTGCCTTCAAATATCTCTATGCGCCGACAGGAGGCTGCTCCGGCCGGGCACCACAGGATATAAACTTGTTGATCCCTCTGGTTTTCTCACTCGACATGAATCACCTCCTTTCAAGCGTGCAACAGGCACGAACTTTGTCCAGAACCGTTCCGGACGAATCAAAGTTAAGCATGATTTGCGCCATTACAAAGTTAACTTCGCGGCTTTTTTGAATGACTGTTTCATGACGCACAAAAAACGCCCGGACCTTGGGCCCGGGCGCGTTCAGTTTTCATACGCTGATCATGTGTCAATCATAGGCCAGCGCGCCGACAACCAGTCCGATGATGGCCCCCGTTGCGACGGAGGCGAGAATCGCATCTCCGCTATGATGGTCCCGCGCCCAGTAGTGTCCCGGTGGCGGCGCGTAGAGGCCGTAGGTGTGATAGTCGCGGATATAGACCGTATGCTGGTGCGGGCGATACCAGCCACCGACATGGTAGCGCGGTTGGTAGCCACGACGATAATAGGGACCATAAGCCCGGCTGTAGCGCACATAATTGTGACGGGGCGGTGCATAATGGCGATGCGAACGCGCGGGCGCGCGATAGACATGGCGCGGCGCGGGGCGGTAGTCGCGGCGCGGGGCATGGTGGCCGCGATTGTAATGGCCTCTATTATTGTGGCCATTATTATAGCCTCGATTGCCACGATTATGGTCACCGCGGTGCCCATTGTCGCGTCGACCATTGTCCCGGTGTCCCCGGTCTCCACCGCGATGGCCGCCATCATGATAACCGCCGCCGCGATTGTGATCGCCGCGTCCCCGTTCTGCATAGGCAGCGGGAGCGGCAAGAAGTCCGATCGTGGCCGTTGTGGCCACCAATGTGGTGAGTGTCTTGAACAGCTTCATATCGGGCAAAGCCTCCGAAGATTGGCCCCTTGGAAACCGTTTCCGGGGCAGCCATTTCCCGCATCCTGCGGGCTTATGACAGTCAGGCTAGGCCTGCGGGGCTGAACTCTGGCTGAACACCGTGTTAAGGAAACTCCATGGCTGAATTCGGCGACATCCGCATAAATGACGAACTGACACTGCCTGCATGGGAAGTGTCGGAGGCATTCGTGCGCGCGTCCGGGCCAGGCGGGCAGAACGTCAACAAGGTGTCGACTGCGGTACAGCTGACCTGGCACGTCGAAGCGTCATCTCTGCCACCTGATGTGAAGGCGCGCTTCGCCAAACTGTATGCCAACCGGATAACCAAGGATGGCCGACTGATGCTGGAGGCTTCGGAGCATCGGAGCCAGGCGCTCAACCGGGAATCTGCGCGCAAGCGGCTTGCCGAGATGATCCTTCGTGCCAGCCGTCGCCCGAAACGGCGCATCAAGACCAAGCCGACCTATGGCAGCGTCAAACGCCGCATCGCCACAAAGAAACGCCGAGGCGAGATCAAATCCCTCCGCGGCAATGTCGACCCGACAGAGTAGGGCGCGCTAGCAGCAGCCGCCCACCGGCGCGGGGCCGCTGGCGTCTTGCGTCTCTGCAAATACGTCCGGCGCGGCGCAGCCGGGGAAGACGCCGAAATGGATCTTGCCGTCGCCGACCACCTCGAAGAATGGCGCAAAGCGGGTTTCCATGAGCATGGCGAGCGTGTTGCCGCAGACCGGGAAGACGCGACCGGCTTCAATCTCGTGCTCAGCATCCAGAATGAAGACGCGCTCCATGCCTTCGACGCCGCCCTTGTAGATGACAGCCTGGCCGTAATCCTCGCAGGCCGTCTCCAGACCGTCGAGCTTCATCAGGCGTGCTGTGACCGAGGCAAAGCGGATCGGCTCGACCTTTGCCTTCAATTTCGGATCTATGATGGCAAGGCGGCGATGGTTGACGACGCGCGGATCGGCAAAGCCAGCCGCCATCGCGATGGCTTCATAATCGTTCCAGTAGAGCGCCCCCGACAGGCATTCGCCATACAGGACCGGATCATCAATCAACTCCTGCGGGATCCGCCGGTCGGCATAGACGTCCGAGAAATAGAGCTCGCCGCCGGGTTTCAGCAGGCGGTGGGTCTGCCGGAAGACTTCCGGCTTGTCCGTGCAGAGATTGATGACGCAATTGGAGATGATGAGGTCAAAGGAATTGGGCTCAAGATCAAGCTCGCCCAGCTTTTCCAGTTCGCCTTTCACAAAGCGCGTATTGGGCGAGTCGTAGCCAAATTGCTCGGCGTGCCAGGCCTCATGTGCGCGGGCGACGTCCAGCTGCTCATCCGTCATGTCGACCCCGGTGACGTGGCCGGTCGGGCCAACCAGCTTGGCCAGGGCGAACACGTCGCGTCCGGCCCCGCTGCCAAGGTCCAGCACTTTCAAACCTTCCAGCGCGGCCGGGATGGCGAGGCCACACCCATAATACTTCGCGGCCACATCATCATGGACGGCGGCGAGGGCGGCCGAGACATGCGCCGCTGGACGAGACTCCGTCGTGCAGGCATCGGTCTTCAGGTCCGACGAGCTTGTCAGCGTCTCGCCGTAATAGGTTTTCACCACATCCTGCATCTGGTACATTTGAGTCTCCGCATTGATCGGGGCGACCCTAGGCAGGTACGCCAGTCGTTTCCAGTCACGGATATGTGTGCGAGCGCGCTAGCCCTTCTTGATCGGCTTGCCGCGATAAGGGCTCTTGCCTTGGGGCTTGCGCGCGCCGTCGGCCTTGTCAGCATAGGGGTTCTTGCCCTGCCGGACGAACAGGCGGATCGGCACGCCATGCATGTCAAAGGCATCGCGCAGATTGTTGATCAGATAGCGCTTGTAGGTTTCCGGCATCTGGTCACCGCGCGAGGCGATGAGCACGAAGGTCGGCGGACGCGCCTTCATCTGGGCCATGTAGCGTGGCTTGATGCGCTTGCCCTGAACGCTTGGCGGCGGATGGCGCTCAACCGTGTGGCGCAGCCAGCGGTTCAGATCGCCCGTCTTCACGCGTGCGGTCCAATCCTGATAGACCTTGACCACGGCTGGCATCAGCCTGTCCGTATGCCGACCAGTCAGGCCGGACAGGAACACGACGGGTGCACCGCCAGCATTCGGCATCAGCCGGTTGGCAAGATCCCGGATATGTTTGGCGGCTTCATCCGGCTTTTTCACCGTGTCCCATTTGGAAATGACCAGCACGACGCCGCGGCCTTCGCGCAGGGCGAGGTCGGCAATCAGCAGGTCCTGTTTTTCCATCGCCTCGTGTGCGTCCATGACGAGGGCAATGATATCTGCATATTTCAGCGAGCGGATCGTCTCGCCAGTCGACATCCGTTCAAGGCGCTCCTGCACCTTGTTCTTGCGGCGCAGGCCAGCGGTATCGACCAGGCGGATGCGGCGGCCTTCCCATTCCCAGTCAATAGAGATGGAGTCGCGCGTGATGCCGGCTTCGGGACCGGTCAGCAGGCGGTCCGATTGTAGCAGCTGGTTGATCAGCGTGGACTTGCCGGCATTCGGGCGGCCGACAATGGCCAGTTTGATCGGCTTGTCGTCTTTTTGTGGCTCGGGTTCAACGTCGACATCCGCCGCTTCAATGGCAGCGACGAGATCATCATCGGACACAGAGAAATCGTCGATATCGATATGGGCCAGCTTCTCGATGATGTCCTCGGCGGCGCGGGGATCATAATCCAGTTCGGCCTCCTGCAGGGCGAGCTCGAACGCTTCCTCGCCCAGTGCCTGACGAATGGCTTCGTAAAGTTCGGCCATGCCCTCGCCATGCTCGGCAGACAAGCCAATCGGTTCACCCAGGCCCAGCGACCAGGCATCCATCACGCCGACCGTGCCCTGTTTGCCTTCAGCCTTGTTGGCCGCCAGAACGATCGGGATATTGGCCTTGCGCAGCAAGGCGGCAAAGTTCTCGTCTTCCGGGGTGACGCCGACACGGGCATCAATCAGGAAGAGGGCCAGTTCAGCCTCGGCAATGGCGGCCTCGGTCTGTTGGCGCATGCGGGATTCGAGACTGTCGTCATAGGAGGTCTCATAGCCCGCTGTGTCGATCAGGACCAATGGCAGGGAGGCAAGACGCCCTTCCGCCTGCTTCCGGTCACGCGTCACACCCGGCTGGTCATCGACCAGCGCGATCTTCTTGCCGACGAGGCGGTTGAACAGGGTCGACTTGCCCACATTGGGGCGTCCGACGATGGCGAGTTTCAAAGGCATGGCGGGGCCCGCTCCTATGCGTTCAGGCGAGGCGCGCCAGCCCGGCGCAGCCTGCTACTGAATCGCAACCAGTTTTGCTTCATCGGTCAGCAGGAAGACTTTTCCCTGCACGGCGATGGGTTCGATGTAAGTCGTGTCCTTGATATCCAGAGACGCGGTCTGTTCGCCCGTCTGCGGATCAAAGGCGAGCAGCTCGCCATAGGACGAAACGATCAGGATGCGTCCCGACGCAAGAAGCGGACCGGAATAGCTGATACGTTTCTTCTTTTTCTTCTCGTTCTTGTACTGCGGCAGCTCGGTGACCCAATAGGCGTCGCCTGAGCCAGCATCCAGCGCCGCCAGCGTGGCATTGGTGCCGATGACAAACAGGAATTTCCCGCTGAGCGCTGGGGCTTGGGTCGAGCCGATGGGGCGCGCCCAGACGCGATTGCCGCTGCGCCCGTCAATCGCGACCGTGATGCCGGACTGGCTCGACGCGAAGACGAGGCCACCGGCCAGAACCGGGCGTGAGCCGATATCGTTGATCTCGGAAATCGGTGTGAAGCGGCCGGCCTGCGAAATGGCATCCGTCCAGAGGCGACGGCCATTATTCGCGAGATAGGCAATGATCTCACCAGAGGAGTAAGGCGCGATCACGAAGTCTTCGATGGCGGCCGGGCTTGGGCTGCCGAGGACGCGGGCGGATTCCGCAATTGCCTGATCGCTCCAATCGGTCTCGCCGGTCTCAAGGTCCAGCGCGAACACTTCATTATTGTTGGAGGCGACAAAGATCGTGCCGTCCTTGACGGTGGGGGCACCCGTCATGGGCACGCCAAGCTCGCGCTTCCACAATTCGGTCCCGTCTTCGGCGCTGACGCGTGTGACATAGCCAAAGCCACTTGCGACGATCAGCGTATCATCTGTCACGGCAAGGCCGCCGCCGAGCGCGGTCTTGTCGCGCTTGGTCAGGCCTTTGAGTTCCTTTTTCCAGAGCGTGCGGCCGCTGGAGATTTCCGTCGAATAGATCGTCTGGTCCGCATCCAGCGTGTAGATGGCAGTCTCGCTGGCGACCGGTGGCGTGGTCACGGCAGACTTGTTGCTGGAGCCTTTGCCGACCGAATTGCGCCAGGCGATTTTCAGGTCAGGCGCTGCGTTGACGTGGCCTGGTGCCTTGGCGGGGGTCCCGCCTGCTTCCGGCCAGGATGCCATATCCGTGGGAGGCAACAGTTCGATGGATTCCGTGGCCAGCTCAGGCTTGGCCTCAACCGCTTCCTCCGCGAGCACCATCGTGACGCGGCCAGCCTTGTCGAGCTGTTCCTTGTCGTCATTGCCGGAATTGCCGAAGAACGGAATGCTGCTGCAGGCCGTCAGGGCGATGAACGCCGTTGCGGTTGCGGTCAGCTTGAGTGGGCGTGAAAGCCTCATTGGCCGGTCTCCTCGATATCGGCAGTTTCAGCGGGCGCTTCGCCCTCAACTGGTGTCTCAGTGTCGCTTGCGGTCGTTTCTTCAGCTGGCGCTGGCGGGATCGCAGCAAGGGCGATCTCGGCGCGGCGCTTCACGCCTTCGGGCGCAGCCGCATCAAAGCGGAGACGGTTGAACTCGGTCCGGGCGCGGGCAATGTCGCCGCTCTCGAAAGCTTTCGCCGCGATCAGTTCACGGGCAAGCGCGCCGAGCGGGCCTTCATCCTCGACCAGGCTGCCGAGCGTCGCTTCAAGGTCTGCCATGGACTGGGTGTCGACCGAGAAATACGCCGTCTTCAGGATGGACAGGCGCTCATACGGGCTGCCTTCCACGGCAGCCACGGCCGATAGGGTGCGGGTTGCGCCATTGGCGTCGCCGCCGCCCTCATATTGGGTTTGCGCCAGGTATTGCGCTGCCAAAGGTGCGATCTTGCCACTGCCTTCGGCCAATTCACGGAACGCGGCTTCGGCCTCGACGTAATTGTCTTCTTCCAGCAGGGTCAGGGCGTTCTCGAAGGCGAGCGCGCGTTCTGCCCGGGCCTGTTCAGCCTGTGGGCGCAACACGAATTCATTCAGGGCCACCGCCCCGATGAGCAGCGCTGCCGCGCCATAGATAAAGGGCCTGTAGCGTGTCCACAGGCCTTCCATCTTGTCCTGGCGCAGGCTTTCATCGACTTCGTCAAAAATGTCGCTCAACGTGGCGCTCCGATCGGGTAATCTGACTTCGGGGGGAACCTAGACGCGCCTGCGCCCAGCTGCAACGTGTCAGGGCTGTTTCGCCTCAGGTTTTCGCAGGGAATAGGTCTCGGCTTCGCCGGGGAATTCGCGGGACCGGACGTCGACAGCAAACTGGCCGAGGGCGGTGTCGATCTCGCTGCGGAGGTCGGCGTAACGGCGCACGAATTTCGGCGCCCAGTCGAACAGGCCCAACATGTCCTGTGTGACCAGTACCTGGCCATCGCAGCTGGCGGACGCGCCGATGCCGATTGTGGGGCAGCTGACGGCCTTGGTAATCTCGTCGGCGAGATCGCGCGCAACGCCTTCGATGACAATGGCAAATGCGCCCGCTTCGTCTGCAGCGCGCGCCTCGTTCAGCACGATGTCGCGTTCGGATTCGGTGCGGCCCTTGGCGCGGAAGCCACCATCGACATTCACCGCCTGCGGGCGCAGGCCGACATGGCCCATCACCGGAATGCCACGCTCCACAAGATGGGCGATCTGGGTAGCGGCATAGGCGCCGCTCTCGATCTTGACCGCCTGACAGCCGGTTTCCTTCATGATGCGGGCGGCATTCAAAAAGGCCTGATCTTCGCTCGTCTCGTAGCTGCCAAAGGGCATATCGACGACGACGAAGGCCTGCTGGCTGCCGCGCATCACGGCCTGACCGTGCAGGATCATCATCTCCATCGTCACGCCAACGGTCGAGGGCAGGCCATGGACCACCATGCCGACGCTGTCGCCAACGAGGATCAGGTCGGCATGCGGGTCCATGATCTCGGCCATTGGCGCGTCATAGGCCGTCAGGCAGACGAGCGGTTCACCCCCTTTGGCGGCGGCGATATCCTTGACGGTTTTTCGGGAAATACGAGTTTGTTTCGACATGGCCAGCGACTTAGCCTGCCTCAGACCGGCGGGCAAGCGCATGTGAACGGTCGCTCCGGCGCTGCCGGATCAGCTGCGGCCTTTGGGGAAGTGCTGCAGGGCGGTGGGTATGTCCACCCACTCATGCCGGGTTTCTTCCCAGACCGAGCGGATCGGCCCGGGAAAGCGCGGATCTGCGATCGCCCCTACGGCGATACCTGCTGCTTCCGGGTGCTTTTCCGTGACCCAGTAGACGGTAGACCCGCAAGTGGGACAAAAATAGGTCGTGAAGGTACCCCCGCTGTCAGCTTCGCGTGTCCAGGGGGTAGCCTTGCCTGTAATGGTCAAAGCAGTGAGCAGGTAATATGCCCCCACTCCGAAGGGGGAGCCGGTGCGACGCTGGCACGCGGCACAGTGACAGGCGACAACGGCCGGCGTGATATCGTCAGGCAGTGTGACTTTCAGGGCGCCGCAAGCGCATTGCGCATCCATGTGACTACACTCCCGGCACGACAGGCACGCCGATCAGCCATTGATGCAGGTGGAAGACGAACGCGACATACACGCCGGTCCCGATCACCAGTGCGCCAATGTCTCCCTTATTGGACACCGCCACATCAGCCGGCGGGCCATTGTCGCCGCGCTTCTTCACTGCGATCCGGTCGATCACGGCATAGGCGAGGAAGCTGCCGAACAGGATGATCGAGTTCCACTCGCCATTGGCCAGAAGGTGACCAAGCGCCCAGAGCTTCACCGCCACCAACATGGGGTGCTTCAGGGCTTTCTTGATCCGGCCTGTCGGCAGGTTGGCAGCGACGAGAAAGATCAAGGCTGGCAGCATCAGCGCCATGTTGACGTGTGAGCCCCAACTGGGCGCGAAATAGAGCGATCCCATCCAGCGCGCTGCGTCATAGCCATAGATAATCAGGACCAATCCGATCAACGAAATCAGGCTGTAGAGCCCCATATAGGGGCCGTAGCCTATGCGTTGTTTCAGATCCTCTCCCGGTTTTCGGCTTCGAAACGCGGAAAACAGGTGGACCCCAAAGAACACAACCAGCCCGGCAATCAGATACGGCATGACGATTTCCTCCCGAGCGGGAGTCTATGCGGAGTCCGGGATGTGGGAAAGTGGAAAGCCTGAAGGCGGCCTCAGCCCTCGGGCTGATCCTTGAGCCAGACTTCGACATCGCCTTTTAGCTTCAGCGTGAGAGGCTTGCCCTTGCGATCAAGCGCCTTGCCAGCCGCAACGCGGATCCAGCCTTCAGATACACAATACTCCTCGACATTGGTTTTCTCGGTTCCATTGAAGCGGACACCGATTTCGCGTTGCAGCAAATCTGCATCGTGAAACTTGCTGTCTGGATCAAGGGCGAGGCGGTCTGGGAGCGTGTCGGTCATGTGATGCTGTTTGCCAGCGAATGCGGGAATTGCAAGAGCCCAGACGCAACTTGATGGCCCGAAATGGGAATGAAGACATGGTTAATGGAAAGTAGTGGAATCATTTCCCCACTAAACCGGGCTTTATGGAACTGTCGCTATTGGTTACCGCAGAACAGAACAGGCTGATATGCGAAGTATATCCGACATCAAGCATTACCGTACAATGCTCCAGAACGCGCGAACGCTCGAAGAAGCGGTCGTCATGGAGCAAATGCGCGCGACCTCGAGAAATTTGTCAGCGCTCTACGCGATGTTGTGTGTCGCGTCGCTGTCGCTCGGGATGAGCTTCCTGAACCATGCGCCGTTATACCTGACACTCGGCCTGCCATGCCTGTTCATCGTAGGGAGTATCCTGCGGATCAATCACTGGCGCGATTCACAGGCTGAATTCACAGATCCCCTGCGCGCCCAGCGTGATTTCGTGGTGATAGAAATTGGCTCGCTGATCATCTTTGCGGTCATCGGAGGCTGGATTGCTCTATTGTGGCCCTACGCGATCGGTCGGCAGGAAGCGCAATTGGCTCTGTTTACCGGCCTGATCGGCCCGGTTGGCATGATGTGCTCAATGCCGCGCCCGCGTATTGTGGCAGCTGGCTTGTCGGGGACGTTGCTGATATTCTGCTTCGTCTTCGTGCGCCATGATCCGTTTTACTATGGCTATATGGCCGTGCCGATGGCGGTGTCGTATGCGGCATTCCTGAAAGTGTCCCTGACTTACAAGCAGCGCATCGCGGAATCGGTGATGCTGCACAATGAGCTGGTCTCTGAGAATGAGCGGGCTTCGGGCCTGGCGGAATCCAATCGCTTCCTGGCCTTGTCAGATACCCTGACCGGCCTGCCGAACCGCCGCCGCTTCTTCGAGCAGATAAACCTTTTCTTCGAGCGCAGCCCGAATGGGGAATTGCCGATTGTCGGACTGGTCGACCTGGACGGCTTCAAGCCTTTGAATGACGTGTTCGGACATTCGGCAGGGGATGCCATGCTGGTGGAAACAGCAAACCGCATGAAGGCAGCGGCGGCCCGCTATGGTGGTTCGGTCGCGCGCCTTGGCGGGGATGAGTTCGCGTACGTCCTGCCGTGGAACACATCGCGCGAGGAAGCCATGAAGTTCTCGCTGGAACTGGTCGCTTCGATCAGTCACCCGGTTGTCCTGCCGAGTGGAGATATCAGCCGCGTATCGGCCTCGGTCGGCATGTCTTCGCGCAGCTTTGATGTCGCCTCGGCAAAAGACCTGCTTGAGCAGGCGGATTTTGCCCTGTTCCGCGCCAAGGAAGCGACGTCCGGCCCCGTGGTCGAGTTTTCGTCTCATCATGCCGCCAGCAAACGCCGCGAAGTGCTTGTGCATCAAGCCTTCAAGAATGCGGATCTCGACAAGGAAATTCATCTGGTTTTCCAGCCGATCATCGACACGCGCGATGGGGCCATTCGGCGTTGCGAGGCACTGGCGCGCTGGGACAGTCCGGAAATTGGTATGGTGCCGCCGGGCGAGTTCGTGCCGATTGCCGAGAAAGCCGGCATGACCCAGGAAATGACTCTGGCAGTCTTCCGCAAGGTGATTGCCCAACTGAAGGTTTGGCCGGAAACGGCGCGGATTGCGGTGAACCTGTCTGCGCAGGATGTGAACAGCCGGCAGTGTACGGACCTGCTTGCCTCGATGCTGATCCGCCAGCCGCCGAGCCTGCGCCAGCGCATTTCGATTGAGGTGACCGAATCCTCTTTGCTGACGGATTTCACCGAAGTTCACAACAACCTGCTGAAATTCCGGGAACTGGGTGTGAAGATCGCGCTGGATGATTTCGGCACGGGCTTCTCGTCCCTGCGGTACTTGCAGGAATTGGAATTCGATATTGTGAAGATCGATCGAAGCTTCATTTCGTCAATCGACCACAATCAGAAAAGCTTTGGCCTTGTCCGGACGATCAGCCGCCTCTGCCGGTCGCTGTCGATTGCCTGTGTGGCGGAAGGCGTGGAGACCCGCGAGGAACTGGACCATGTGCGCTCGGCCGGGTGCCATCTGGTCCAAGGCTATATCTTCACCAAGCCCCTGATTGCCGAGAAGATGCTGCCTTACCTGACCGGCGAGCTGAAGTTCGACGGCATGGGATCCATGCTGTCGGTCCCGACCCAGGTGGTCGCCTGATCGACTTCGCCCTGCAAGGCAAATTTCTTGTTACCGCCCGCCTCATGGTCATGCTATGGAAACAGCAGGGACGCCTGAAAGGCTGTGAAGGGAACAAATTCAATGACACTATCCGTAATCAGCGCCGGTTTCGGGCGCACAGGCACGATGTCGCTCAAACTGGCGCTCGAGCAACTTGGCTTCGGGCCGTGCCATCACATGATCGAGGTCATCGAGAATGGCGAGGCACAGGTTCCGCTCTGGAATGCTGCGCTGGCGGGCACACCAGACTTCGGCGCCATCTATGACGGGTACAATTCCGCCGTGGACTGGCCAACCGCGGCCTTCTGGCAGGAGACGGCCGAGGCCTATCCGGACGCGAAGATCATCCTTTCGACGCGTTCCGCCGAGAGCTGGTACAGCAGCATATCCGAGACCATTCTCGCCACCGTCTGGGCGCCGGACACATGGCCGCCGCAAGCGACCGAATGGTTCAAGATGGTGACAAAAGTGCTGGAGCGCAGCTTTGGCGGCGCGAAAGACAAGGACAGCCTGATCGCCGCCTTCAACGCGCACGAAGCCGAAGTGAAGGCGACCATTCCCGCCGAGCGCCTTCTGGTCCATTCGGCCAAGGATGGCTGGGAACCACTCTGCGCCTTCCTGGGTAAGCCGGTGCCCGCCGAGCCTTATCCGCGTACCAACAGTAAGGAAGAATTCTTCCAGCACATGACCAAGGCCGACAACATGTAGGCTGGCCGCGCCAGCAGGTGCGACGCCTGTGAGGGCGCTTCGGGGGAGTTTGTATTTTCGTGAAAGGTGGTGCGGTCAGGGGTCCGGACCGGGCAGGGCGTAGCTTTGGCTGAACGGCATCTGGCAGCTTGGTTCGCCCGCATCAAGTCGCACATGGTCACGGTGTTCGCCGGGATGGGCGGAGTCCAGATCGCCGATTGCAAGGCGGAAAGCCTTTGACCATGTGAAGGCCAGCGGGTCCGGTTCGCGCTCATGCGGCGCGTCGCCGATCCATTGAAGATACACGGTGCCGCGATGGTCGATGACCGTCATGAACGGAACGCCCCGGCCCTTCAGCGCCCGCACATACAGGCGCAGGGCGACCGTCTGCAGCCAGATCCAGAACCGGTAGGGTTCCAGATGCGGCTTGAGCGGGCCGACAGGGGCAAACAGCGTGTCCATGCAGCCAATCCTGCCACGGCGCCAAGTCCGGTTGGATAGGGCGTAGAAAAAACCCCTGACCTGCGCGGCAGGTCAGGGGTTTTGACGTTAAAGGGCCGGGGACAGGCCGGGTGGTCTCCCCGGATCAATTAGTAACTCTTCGGCAGGCCCAGCACGCGTTCGGCGATGAAGTTGAGGATCATTTCGCGGCTGACCGGGGCGATGCGGGCGAGCATGGCTTCGCGCATCATGCGCTCGACATGGTATTCTTTCGCGTAGCCCATGCCGCCATGAGTCAGCACGGCGGTCTCGCAGGCGCGGAAGCCAGCTTCGGTGCCAAGGTATTTCGCGGAATTGGCCTCGGCGCCGCAATCCTGCCCGGCATCGTAGAGTCCTGCCGCCTTGTAGGCGAGCAGTTCGGCGGCGGAGAGTTCGGCCCAGGATTTTGCCAGCGGATGCTGGATGCCCTGATTCTGGCCAATCGGGCGGCCAAAGACGACGCGCTCTTTCGCATAGGTCGCGGCCCGCTCCAGCGCGGAAAAGCCGAGGCCGATGGATTCCACCGCGAACAGGACACGCTCGGGGTTCAGGCCCTGAAGCAGGTATTTGAAGCCTTCGCCTTCTTCGCCGATCAGGTGGTCTTTCGGCACTTCGAGCCCATCAATATAGAGCATGTTGCACTCGACCGCCTTGCGGCCCATTTTCGGGATCGGCTGGCGCTCGATCTTGTTCGGGTCGAGGTCTGTGTAGAACAGGGAGAGGCCGAGATACGGCTTGGCGCACTGGTCCTTGGGCGTGGTGCGCGCGATGATCAGGATCTTGTCGGCGCGCTGGGCGCCAGTCGTCCAGATCTTGCGTCCATTGATCGTGTAGCCGGTGTTCGTGCGCTCGGCCTTGGTTTCGAGGCTGGACGTGTCGAGGCCGGAATTCGGCTCGGTCACGGCAAAGCACATCTTCTCCTCGCCAGAGATGATCTTGGGCAGGTTTTCGCGCTTCTGTTCCGGATTGCCGAAGCGCTCCAGGGGCTTCGGCCCGAAAATGTTGAGATGGATGGCCGAGGCGCCGGAATAGCCCGCGCCGGTGCGCGTGACGGTCTGCATCATCAGCGCGGCTTCGGTCAGGCCGAGGCCCGCGCCGCCATATTC
>NZ_DEXB01000028.1:0-30179 GCF_002366485.1 Hyphomonas sp. UBA3195 | reverse complement strand
TCCCCAAAGGGTTCGAGCGTTTTTTCGACGGCGGCCTTGATGGCGGCCTGATCTTCACTCATCGGCGCGATCTGATGCATGTGACGTAATCCTCCTGAGGGCCAGACTTAAGGCGGCCATGCAGGCCCGTCCAGCGATTGCCCTGCGTCAGGGGAGCGCAATTGTGCGCGTGATGCCAATGGCTGTGAGGAAGGCTGGGTCGTGGCTGATGACCAGGAGGGCGCCGGAATAGGCGTTGAGGGCGGCTTCTAGGGTTTCGATCGTGGCCATGTCGAGATGATTGGTCGGCTCGTCCAGCAGGAGGAGTTCGGGGGGCTCGGGCGCGGCAAAGATGGCGGCGAGGCCCGCGCGCAGGCGTTCGCCGCCGCTGAGCATCGCCACGGACTGGTGGGCGGCCTCATTTCGGAAGGCGAAGCGGGCGAGGGCGGCATGGGTTTCATTCTTTGTCAGGTGCGGCTGGACGGCCCGGATGGCCTCGAGAATCGAGCCGCCCGAGGGCAGCAGGCTGACATGCTGGTCGAGCCGGGCGATGCGGGGCGTCAGCGTCTCGACCGTGCCGGAGGCGGGGGCGATTTCGCCAAGGATCATGCGCATCAGCGTCGACTTGCCGGCGCCATTCGGGCCGGCAATGGCGATCCGCTCCGGCCCTCTGATGTCAAAGCTGAGCGGCCCGAACAGGCGGCGGTTGCCGAAGGCGGCGACGGCCTCGGTCACGCGCAGGATGTCCTTTGACCGGGGCAGGTGGACGTGCGGCAGGTCCATTGTGATCGGGGCCGTGATCTCCACCTTTGCGCGGGCGGCTTCCCGTGCGGCAGCGCTTTCGTTGGTCTGGCGGCTGGCAAGGTCGCCGCCCCGTGCGGCGGTGGCCTCGGCGCGTTCCTGCCGCTTGTCGAGCAGCATCTTGGGGGCATCACCCTTTGCGCGGGCGGTGCGGCCCGCCTTGTCGCGCCGGTCCTGTTTTTCCTTTGCGCGCTGGGCGTCTGCCTGTGTGCGACGCAGGGCGGTCTGGGATCTGGCGAGATCAGCTTCGGCCTGTGCGCGCGCCGCGTCGCGGGCCTCGCGAAACTCGCTCCACCCGCCGCCGAACACGGTCACGCCTATGGGGGACAATTCCACGATCCGGTCCATGTGTTCCAGCAATTTTCGGTCATGGCTGGCAATGAGCGCCCCGCCGCGCCACTGGGCGAGTAGATTGGCTATGGCGTGCCGCCCGTCCGTATCGAGATTGTTTGTCGGCTCGTCCAGCAGCAGGATGTCTGGCTGTTCCAATAGAAGGCGGGCGATCATGACGCGCGTGCGCTCGCCGCCGCTGAGCCGGGACAGGCGCGTGTCCCATGGCATGTCGCGGAGACCGGTCGATGCCAGAACGGATTCGAGCCGGGACTCCAGCGTCCAGTCGGCCAAATCGGCATCTTCCAGTGAACCTTCACCCGCTGCCAGGCGCGCAAGTCGGGCAAGGCCGTCTGCCGCACCGAGCGTTTCGGAGATGGTCTGGGCTTCGTCCGCGATCTGGGCGAGGCGGCCCAGGCGGCCGTGCACGGACAAGCTGCCGCGTGCAGGCTCCACATCGCCGGCTATGGCGCGCAACAGGGTGGACTTGCCGCAGCCATTGCGGCCGACAAGGCCAATGCGTTCGCGGCCGAGCGACAGGGTCAGGCCGTCAAAGAGCGGCGTGCCGTCAGGCGTGGTGAGGGAGAGGGAAACGAGCGTGAGAAAGGAAGACATGGACAGGCCGTGCGATCATGGAAAGGGTCAGCGAAGCATTGGGCTTTGCGTAATCCATGTCTTTGGCCTCCAGTGGTTTCTCTGCGGATCGAAGCGCCTACATACGCATTCCGGCGCTGAGTTCAAGGAAAATCAGACTTGCGCCGGAAGCGCGCGAGATGGCGCGAAGGCAGCGGCAAGGTCGCTGGAGTCGCCACCCAGTATCAGGTCAGCCACGATCCTTGCCGTGATGGGTGTCAAAAGGATGCCATTGCGATAATGGCCTGCGGCGACAAACATGTTGGGCTGGCGCGTGCGACCGAGGAAGGGTGCGAAATCGGGCGTGCCGGGACGTATGCCGGACCATGCGGAGGTGATGCGGGCATCGGCCAGTGAGGGCACGATGCGGGAAGCGTCTTGGAGGAGGTTGGTGACATCATCCGTGTTCGGCATACCTGTCGTACGGCCGGGCTCCATCGTGGCGCCGATGACAAGCTGGTCGCCGCGTGGCACCATGTAGATCGGACCGGCGCGCAGTGTGGTGGCGGGGTGGTCTGCCCGACGCTCAACCGACAGCATCTGGCCGCCATAAGTGTCGATCTCATCCAGCGACGAGTCCCAGTTTGCCAGGCTGAATTGCTTGCCATGTTCGGTCACTTTCAACTCGCCGCTCTGCCAGCCGGCTGTGATCAGAATGAAATCATGGCCTTCCACATCCAGCGCGTCGCCGTGTGACTGTAACGGTGCGGGCGTGCGTTCCAGCATGATGCGAGGGTGGCGTTCACACAGGGCGAGCAGCGCCGAGACGACGGCGCGATTGTTCACGTGGCCATCCGTGGTGAGCTGCAGGACGCCGCGCAGGTCAGGCGACAGCGCCGGTTCGATCCGGCGTGCGGCATCCATGTCCAGCCGCTGGCCGGGCAGGCCGCGCTTGGTCAGCGTGTCGAGGATTCCGTCGAGATGGGCTGCCATTGCTTCACTCGCGGCGACCGCCAGGGATGGTCCGGCCGCATATCCGACAGTTTCTCCGCTTTCGGTTTCAAGGTGCGCTGCAAATTCCGGCCAGAGCCGCGCGCTTTCAAGACAGAGATCAAAAAGTTGGGGGTGAACGCCCGGCTCTGAGGCGGCCTCGAAGGCGGGGGCAATCATGCCAGCAGCAGCCCAGCTGGCGCCGCGACCGGGTGTGTTGGGATCGTAGAGCGTGATGGCAGCGCCACGCCGGGCGAGTTCGAGCGCGCAGCTGAGGCCGATAATGCCCGCGCCAGCGATGGCAATGCGGGGGGAAGATGTTTCGGGGCGGGCGGCGCAGGTCATCTGCGCTATCTATGCCATTCTACTAGCGAATTGAACGCTCAGGCAGCGGAGACCTGCATTTTCTGGCTTTCCCAATAGGATTGGAAAGCTTCGGCCCATTTCTGGCTCTGGAACACGATTTCCTTGCACATCTCGCCGGTCGGACGGAATGCGGTGCGTACCATCATTTCGGGGCCTTCATCGGCGTCGCGCTCAAGCTGTTCGATGACGAACGCGTCGAGCGTTGCTGACAGAAGCGCGTCCTCTTCCGGTGACCCTAAATCGAGATCCACTACGATATCTTTCATTGTCATCCCCAAGCACCTGATTGTTACGTCCGGTTTTCCGGACTCATTTTGTATCTTCAGATCAATATCGCATTTTGTGCGATGCAGCATAAGATTCTTGCTCATGACCGTCCCAATCCGGGGGTCTGTGCAAATTTCGGGCAAAAAGGTCGCGCATGTCGTTCGTTGCGATCCATTCTCAAATGTGATTGAACAGATCATCAATGCCCCTCAAAGAGAGTTTGTTCCATGAAATGGTATGCATCCCTGGCCACCGCCTGCGTTTTTCTTGCCGCTTGCGGGGCACCCTCTGGAGATTCCGGGGAGTCCGAAGCTGCTGCAGAATCTGTGGCTGAGCCCACCGGCCTGCTGAATGTGTATTCGGCCCGGCACTATGATTCCGACAAGGAGCTCTACAAACGCTTCGAGGATGAGACCGGCATCCGCGTTCGGTTTCGCGAATCCGGCGCGGCCGAACTGCTTGAGGCGATGAAGGCCGAAGGCGACAATAGTCCGGCGGATGTCATTATCTCGTCCGATGCTGGCACACTTTACCGATTCAAGGATGCGGGCCTGATGCAGCCCGTCGAGTCCGAATTGCTAGCGACGCGCATTCCCGAGCATTTCCGCGATCCGGACAATCATTGGTACGGTCTGGCCAAACGGCTGCGCGTGATCGTGTATGATCCTGCCCGTGTCGAGCCGGAGCAAGTGGATGAATATGCCGACCTCGCCAGCGCCAATCTCGAGGGCGATGTCTGCATGCGGTCCAGCACGAACATCTACAATCTCTCCCTGATGGGGGAATTGATTGATCGACTTGGCAAGGATACGGTCGAGGCTTGGGCGCGCAGCGTGGTGGCGAACTTCGCACGTCCGCCCCAGGGCGGCGACACCGGGCAGATTGAGGCAATTGCCGCTGGCCAATGCTCGGTCGCGCTGGTGAACCATTATTACTGGGTGCGCATGACGCAAGGCTCCGACGCCCAGCGCAAATCGGTTGAAAAGACCATGCTGTCCTTCCCGCAGCAGGATAGCTGGGGCGCGCATGTGAATGTCACCGGCGCGGGTGTTGCGGCCCATGCACCGCACAAGGAGGCTGCCATCCAGTTCATTGAATGGCTGGCCGGTGAGGAGGGCCAGTTCCTGCTGACCACCGAGACCAAGGAAATCCCGCTGGTCGCTGGCGCCGAGATGCCGGAAGGGCTCGACCGGCTGCCGCCTGATTTCAAGGAAAGCGTGTTCCCGCTCAACAAGCTTGGAGAGAATCAGGCCGAGGCACAGGCCATCTACGACCGGGCTGGATGGAACTGATCTCGTTTGAGCGCTCTGGCCGCCATACGCCGCTTCCGATTCAGGAGCATTGACGGGCCCGCCTTATTGGCGGGCTTGATCATTGCTGTACCTGTTGTCGTGACCCTGTTTGCGGGCCTGATGAATGGTGGCGGTGAAGCGTGGACCCATATCCGCGACACGCTGTTGACCGGCTACACGACCGGCACGCTCGGCACGCTGCTGTTAACCGCGCTCATGACGCTCGCCGTTGCGGTTCCGGCGGCTTGGCTGGTGACGATGTACCAGTTTCCGGGACGGGGCCTGTTCGAATGGTTGCTGATCCTGCCTCTGGCGGCGCCCGGCTATGTGCTTGCCTATGCCTATGCCGATCTGATGGGCCTGATGGGGCCGTTCCAGACAGCGATCCGGGATGTTACCGGCTGGACCGCGCGGGACTATTGGTTTCCGGACATGCGCAGCCTGCCGGGGCTCGCCTTCGTGCTGACCTGCGCGCTTTATCCTTATGTCTATCTGACGGCCCGAGCGGCCTTCGTCTCGCAATCTGTCTGCGCTCTGGAGGCGGCGCGCAGTCTGGGTGCCAGCAGTGCCCGGCGGTTCTGGCAGGTCGCCCTGCCGGCCGCCCGACCGGCCATCGCAGCCGGCCTTGCCCTGACCCTGATGGAAGCGGCGGCCGATTATGGCGCAGCGGAGTTTCTCGGTGTGCCCACCCTGACCTTCGGCATTGTGCGCGCCTGGCAGAGCTTTGGCGAACCCGCGGCAGCGGCGCGGCTCGCTCTGGTTCTGGTCGTGATCGTGATCGCGCTGATTCTGACCGAGCGTCATACGCGGGGACGTGCGGGCAGCCAGCAAAGCTCGACGCGGTGGCGCAGCGTGTCACGGGCGCGCCTGCCACGCTGGGCCGGCCTGGGCGCAATGGCGGCCTGTGCGCTCCTGTTCCTTGCTACTTTCGTTTTGCCAATGTCGCGCCTGGTCTGGCTTGTCATGGAATCGCAAGACCAGATCGCACCAATCGGGCGGGCGTTGGTGAACACGCTGATCCTTGCCGGGTCAGGTGCGGCGCTGGCGTTCGTGCTGGCGATGGTCATCGCGCTGACGGCCCGGCAGAGCGGACTGATCGCCGGCTTTGCGCGTCTGATGGCCTCGACCGGCTACGCCATTCCGGGTGCCGTTCTCGCGCTCGGCGCGCTGTTGGTGATGGGATATCTTGGCATCACGCTGACCGGGGCGGGGGCAATCGTGGCCTTGGCATGGGTCTATGCCAGCCGGTTCACCACGTCGGGCGCAGAGCCGATGGTGGCAGCGCTCGGTCGCGCCCCGGCCTCCATGGGCTATGCCGCCGAGAGCCTTGGGGCTTCGCCGCTGCGCCGCGCGGTTTCCGTTGACCTGCCGGTCGCGCTATCAGGCGCCATGGCTGGTGCACTGATCCTGTTCGTTGAATCCCTGAAAGAGCTGCCGGCTACCTTGATGCTGCGACCTTTCAATTGGGACACACTGTCTGTTCGGGCGAATGCCTATGCCACGGATGAGCGTCTGGCGGCGGCGGCCTTGCCGTCCCTGCTCATCACGCTGGCAGGCTTGCTGCCCGTGATCCTGCTATCGTGGCGGCTCAGCCATTCGCGTCCGGGGGACACGCAATGAGCGTGCATTTGACCGCGACGAACGTAACCCGCCGCTATGGGCCAACCGCTGTGGTGGAGGGCGTAAGCCTCACTCTGGAACCCGGCAACATCACAGCATTGCTCGGTGGGTCCGGCGCGGGAAAATCGACTTTGTTGCGCTTGTTCGCCGGACTTGAACCGCTCGATGGTGGTGAGATCCGGCTGGGAGATGAATTGCTCTCTGCGCCGGGCAAGACGGTCCCGGCCGAGAAACGCCGCATCGGGCTGATCTTTCAGGATTTCGCCTTGTTCCCGCATTTGACCGCCGCGCAGAATGTGGCCTTCGGGCTCAAATCGCGCGGCAAGGAAGCGGCCCGCCTGCTGGCGGCCGAATGGCTGGAGCGGCTTGGTCTGACAGATCGGGCCGGCGCATACCCGCACGAACTCTCGGGCGGCGAACAACAGCGCGTGGCCATCGCGCGCGCACTTGCGCCGGAGCCTGCCGCGATCCTGATGGATGAGCCATTTTCCGGTCTCGACCCGGCATTGCGTGGCAGTGTGCGGGATACGGCGCTTGCCGCGATCCGGGAGGCTGGCATTCCGGCACTGCTGGTGACGCATGACCCGACCGAGGCGCTCGAAAGCGCCGATTGCATTGCCATTCTTCAGGGCGGGCACTTGTTGCAGCAGGGTGAAGCGGCTGAAATCTACCAGAGACCGCAAAGCGCGGCGATTGCCGCCGCTCTCGGTCCAGTCAGCCGCATACGGGCTGCGGACCTGCCGACCGGACTCGTCGGGCAGGATGTACCAGTCGGAGCGGAACTGATCGTACGCCCGGAAGGCGTGTTGCAGGATGAGAGTTCGGCGGTAAGGGCCAGTGTAACAGCCAGCCAGCTGACCGGCCCGCTTTGTCGTTTGTTGCTGGAGTGCCAGGGACAATCCCTTACCGCGCTCGTGCCGCGCATGACGGCACCCAAAGCAGGAACGGAGATTGGTATTCGGCTCGATCCAACCCTGACATTCATCTTCCAGTCAGCCGATTCCTGACAAATCCGTTATAGTGCGAGGAAGCCCTCGCCAATCGGTAAGGCATCCCATAAAATCAGGGATGTAGATGCAATCAACAGGAGGCGCTTTGCATGGCGCGAAATTTCCTGAAACTGGCCGCGACCGCAGCGCTCGCCGCAATGATGGCAGCAAGCGCCACGGCCCAAAGCCTGATCCGCGATGCGGAGATCGAGGAGACGCTGCGCGAATGGACCAATCCCATTCTCGAAGTGGCTGGGCTGAAGCCGAACGATGTCGGCCTGTACCTGATCAATGATCCTTCATTGAATGCGTTCGTGGCGAACGGTCAGAATATTCACCTTCATACCGGCCTTATTATCGCTGCGGATTCCTCGCTGCAGATCAAGGGCGTGATCGGGCATGAGACGTGTCACATCGCCTGTGGCCACTCGGTCAGCCGTTCGCGCGCGGCCGGGGTCGCCATGCGCCCGGCGCTGCTCTCCATCGGTCTTGGTATTCTAGCCATGGCCGCCGGTGAAGGGGGGGCAGGTGCAGCCCTGATCGGTTCATCACAACAATTTGCTGCGCTGAACTTCTTCACGCACACGCGTTCGGAAGAGGCCACGGCCGATGCCGCGGCAGTCGAATACCTCACGCAGCTTGGTCAGTCGCCCCGCGGGATCGTCGAATTCTTCGAGAATTTCCGCTATCAGGAAGTCCTGTCCAGCGCGCGCCGATATCCCTATTTTCGGGCCCACCCGCTCGCATCGGACCGGATCCGCACCGTGCGCCAGCTGGCCGAAGATTCCGGCATGATGGACACGCCGCAAACCGATCGGGAATTGCATCAATACCAGATGATGCGTGCCAAGCTCATCGGCTTCCTCGACACACCGAACAAGGTGGCGCGCGAATACCCGGCCAGTGACCAGAGCCAGCCAGCGCGATATGCGCGTTCCATCGCCGCCATGCAGGTCTCCGATATTGATCGCGCGCTGATCGAGGTGAACTCACTGCTTGAAGACGATCCGGAAAATCCATTTTTCTGGGAGCTTAAAGGCCAGATCCTGTTTGAGAGCGGCCGCGCCGCCGAATCTGTTGCGCCGCACGAGAAATCGCTCGAACTGAAGCCGGGCCAGCCCCTGCTGCTGATCAACCTTGCCCGGTCGCTGAATGCGCGTGACGAAGCTGGCGATGTCGAAGCCGCCGAAAAGGCTTTGCATGATGCGTTGATTGCCGAGCCGAACAATGCGTTCGCCTGGGCTCAGCTGGCCATCACATATGAAAAGCAGGGGCGCCGCGCCGATGCCCAGCTGGCCACGGCCGAGTCTGCCTATGCTGTTGGCGACATCGTACGAGCCAACCGGTTTGCCCATTTTGCTGTCCAGAGCCTGGAGCCTGGCACGCCGGATTATCGCCGCGCTGACGACATCCTGTTGGTGACCGATGCCAACAATCCGGACAATCGCGACATGTATCGCCGCAATCGGCGTTTCTCGCTCACGGTCGAATAGTCCTGATCAACTTTGTGTTAGGCCGGATAGACGTGCGGAATTCAGGCCGTATATCTGGCCTGAACCGATTTTGACCTGAATATGACAGGAAACCACGCATGACATTCAGACTGACCACGATGACGGCCGCCATGGCTGCGCTCGCCCTGACGCCCGCCTGCGCCGAGAGCAAGGCGGCGCCGGTCGCTGATCGCGAAGCCATGGAACAAGTTGTGCGGGAGTACATTCTCGAGAACCCGGAAATCATCGAGGAAGCGCTGATCAAGCTGTCCGCGAAGCAGCAGGCTGCAGCCTCTCAAGAGGCGCAGAAAGCCATCGCGAGCAATTTCGACGCGATCTACAATAATGAGAATGACTATTTCATCGGCCCGGCCGATGCAGAGATCACCGTGGTCGAATTCTTCGACTATCGCTGCGGCTGGTGCAAACGGTCGGTCGAATGGATTCAGGCATTGCCGGAAGACTATGACGGTAATGTCCGGGTCGTCTTCAAGGAACTGCCAATCTTTGGCGGCATCAGTGAGACCGCTTCGCTTGCGGCGCTCGCCGCCGGCAAGCAAGGCAAGTATCGCGAATTCCATCTGGCTTTGATGGCCATCAAGAACAATGACGACCTGACTGAAGCCAAGCTCGACGAAGTGGCCAGGGATGTGGGCATGAACGTCCAGAAGATGCGCGCCGATATGGGCTCGATCGACATTCAGCGCAAACTGTCTGAGTCCAAGCAACTTGCCCGCGCCGTAGGTGTCGAGGCCACGCCGAGCTTCCTGATTGGCAATGAGTTCATCGAAGGCGCAAATCGCGACCGGCTGAATGAGGCGATCAAGGCCGAGATCAAAGGCTGATCAGAACCAGACGAATCTCAGCAGGGCAGTGACGTCTCGTACGGGCTGTCCAGTGAGAACATCGGAATGGTCGCGATCAATACGCGGCCATCATCCCCTTTGAGATCATAGGTGCCACCCATGATTCCGGACGGGGCCGCCAGTGGCGCGCCAGACGTGTAGCTGAAGCGTTCGCCCGGCCCGAGGGTTGGGGTCTGGCCGATCACGCCTTCACCTTCGACTTCCTGACGACGGCCTTCGGCATCCACGATGCGCCAGTGACGGCGCACGATGGTCCAGGTCTGCTCGCTCTCATTCTCAACGTCGACCGTGTAGGACCACATGAACCGGGCGCGCGCCGGTTCGGATTCGTCATGCATGAACTTCGGACGCACGCGAATGCGCACACCATCGGTGATCTGTTCGTATTGCGGAGGAGGAACCCGTCTGCCCATCATGTGAAATTCAATCCAATTCGTTCACACACTGTTAAGGGCGCGTGTCAAATCCATTACAAGATCGTCAGAATCTTCCAGACCGACCGACATCCGTATCCAGCTGCGGTCGAGTCCCATCGAGGCCTGCTCCTCATCGCTGAGCGCGCGGTGCGTGGTGGAGGAGGGATGACAGGCGAGCGACTTGGTGTCGCCGAGATTGTTGCAGATATCGACAAGCTCCAATGAATTCAGAAGCTTGAAGGCTTCTTCCTGTCCACCGTTCACCGAAAAGGCGATCATGGTGCCGCCTGCGCTCATCTGGCGCTTGTGGATGTCGTAGTGTGGGTGGTCCTCGCGATGCGGGTAGCGCACGGCGGCTATCGCCGGATGATCCGCAATAATGTCTGCCAGGCGGGCAGCATTTTTTGTTTGCTGATCGACGCGCAATTTAAGTGTTTCGAGTCCCTTCAGCACAACCCAGGCGTTGAACGGCGACGCAGCCGGGCCCAGATGGCGCAGCCACGGATCGTAGATTTCCTCCATCCGCGCCGAATCGCACAGGATTGCCCCGCCCATGACGCGGCCCTGGCCGTCCATATGCTTGGTGGTGGAATAGACGACGACATCCGCGCCAAGCTCCAGAGGCTTCTGAAGGATTGGCGTCGCGAAGACATTATCGACCACCAGAATCGCGCCGGCGGCCTTGCAGAGCTTGGCAACCGCCTCGATGTCGACGCCGTCCAGCAGCGGGTTGGCCGGGCTCTCGATCAGGACGAGCTGGCAGCCCTTGGCGATCTCCCGCTCCCAGGCCTCAAGGTCAGCGCCATCCACGAAAACCGTCTCGATGCCAAATTTGGGCATCTGATTGGCGATGATCCAGCGGCAGGACCCGAACAGGGCCGTCGCGGCCACGACGCGGTCCCCCGCTTTCAGCGGTGCCAGGATCGCGGTTGAGATGGCGCCCATGCCGGAGGCAGCAACGCGGCAGGCCTCGGCATTTTCGATCAGGGCGAGTCGCTGTTGCAACATCTCACATGTCGGGCTGCCATAGCGGGAATAGACAAAGCCATCCTCTTCACCCGCCATACGGCGCATGGCCTGTTCAGCGCTGTCATAGGAAAAGCCGGATGTCAGGTAGATCGCTTCGGAAATCTCGCCATGTTCGGAACGCATAAGGCCGCCGCGCACCGCTTTGGTCGCAGGCTTCCAGCCCTTTTTTCCGTCGTCGCCCGGTGCATCTGCCATGACACGATAGTCCCTTGTGTTTCCTGTAACGGGTCTTATGCCTGAGAGGGTAAGGGGTGCAAGTGATGGCCGTCGATTCTGGTGTATTGTCTGATCATGAGATTGAAGCGCTTCTCGGCGCTGATGCGATCCGGACGGACCTGCCGCTGGATGAGGGGCAGGTGCAGCCGGCAAGCCTTGATCTCCGCCTGGCCGAAGATGCTTATCGGCTGAGGGCCAGCTTCCTGCCGGGCAAGGACCGCACCGTCGCCGAGATGTTACAGGAACCGGGCATCCATATGCACCGGATCGATTTGACCAAGGAAGGCGCGGTTCTGGAAACGGGATGCGTCTATCTCGTGCCATTGATGGAATCGCTGCGCCTGCCTGCCGGCATTGCGGCGCGGGCCAATCCGAAAAGCTCGACCGGCCGGATTGACGTGTTTACGCGGCTCGTCACCAATCGCTCCCGCGCCTTTGATGAAGTGCCAACGGGCTATTCCGGCCCACTCTACCTGGAAGTCAGCCCGCGCACTTTCCCGATTATGGTGCGCCCTGGTGACCGGCTCGCGCAGATACGGTTCAAGCGCAAGAAGCCTGAGACGCTGAAGGAAAAAGTGGTCTCGATTGATCTCGAGTCCACGGGCGACCAGCCAGTTGGCTATCGTGCCAAGCATCATTCGGGCATTGTCGACCTGCGCGGCATTGGCGCGCATGAAGCGAGCCAGTTCTGGGAGCCGATCTGGCCGCGCGATGGTCGAATTGTTCTGAACCCGGAGGAGTTCTATATTCTGGTCAGCCGTGAAGCGGTGAAAGTGGGCGCGATGGAGGCCGCCGAAATGGCGCCCATTGCGCCGGAGTTGGGCGAATTCCGCGCGCACTATGCGGGCTTCTTTGATCCGGGCTTCGGCACGAATAGTGGCGGTAGCCGCGCTGTGCTGGAAGTGCGGTCGCGGGACGTGCCCTTTATCCTCGAACATGGCCAGCCCGTCGCCAAGCTGGTCTATGAAAGCATGGCCTCCAAGCCCAAGGGTCTCTATGGCGGCAAGGGCTCCAACTATCAGGGGCAGGGCCTGAAATTGTCGAAGCATTTCAAGACCTGAAGGTGCATGTGATGAAGCTCTACTATTCCGCGACGTCTCCTTATGCCCGCAAGGTGCGGGTGCTGATCATTGAGCATGGGTTGCAGGAGGCGGTGGAATTGGTGCGCGCTGATCCCATGGCGGAGAATGCTGCGTCGAAAATTGGGAATCCCCTGAGCAAGGTCCCCGCGCTTGAGCTGGATGACGGCGCTCACCTGTTCGATAGTCCGGTGATCTGCGAGTATCTCGATCATCAGGCGGCGGGAGAGCCCTTGCTGGCGCGCGAAGGCGCCGCTCGCTGGGCGGTGCTGACGGCCCAGGCGCTTGGTGATGGCATTCTGGATGCTGCGCTCAGTCTCGTCATGGAATCGCGACGTCCTGAAACCGAGCGCTCCGCCTACTGGCAGGATCGGTGGACGGCAGCAATTCATCGCGGCGTGGATCAGATCGCCGAAGATGTTGCGTCAGACCGGGAAGCATTCGACCTTGGGCGGATCGCCTATGCCTGCGCGCTTGGCTATCTCGACTTTCGCTTGCCCGACCTCGACTGGCGTGGCCCGCATCCGAACCTGCTGGCCTGGTTTGAAGATATGTCGGCGCGCGAGAGCTTTGCTCTCACCACGCCGCCGGAATAGAGTCATTCGTCCAGATTGAGTCGCATCTCGGTTATGTAGGGATTGAAACCTGCCTTCTCGTACGCACGGATGGCGGGATCATTGCCGCTATAGACGGTCAGCCGTATCTCGGTGAGGTCGCGCATGCGGGCCCAGTCGAGCAAATAGTCCGTCAGGATACGGTTCAGTCCCTTGCCGCGATGATCAGGGTGCACGAACATGAATCCCAGAAAGGCGTGATTGTCAGAGGCAATGTAGGGTTTTGACGCCCGCTTTTCTGCATAGCCCGTCGCAATGATGGCACCGTCCAGCTCAATCACGGCGACTTCTGCATCCTCGGACCGGACGCGTTCGCCAAGATCATAATAGCTGATCGGATCCGGCTTCAGCGTATGGTCGTAGGGCCGCTCGGCGGCGATGATTCCCTGTTCGCATTCTTTCAAGGCGGGCAAGTCGTCCAGTGTGGCGGATCGGGGGCGCAGAGAGGCGGGAGATAGATGCGTGGACATGGCCATCCTTCTGCCGGACTTGGTTTGCTGCTTCAAGGATGCGGCGTGGGAATACCGTGGCGAAGGGTCAGCGCGTTCAGAATTGCATCCTTGTCGTCGATGAAATGCACGCCAGCATGCTGCTTGACGCCTTGGCATCCTTCGCCTGCATCCGACAGGATCAGCACGGGGAGGGACTGGTTCTCAGGCCCGAGACGACTGACCAGGTCCGCGCGTGGGCGCGGCCAGGCGATGCGGTGAATATCGATCTGTTCGGCCAAGCATGGGAAGGCGGCAATCAGACCTTCCATCAACATGCAATGCCAGCAATAGAAAATCTCGTCCGGATAGGCCGGGTCTTCAAAGGGGGGCTGAAGGAGGAAGAGGTCATCCTTCGCCATTCTGCCTTATCCCTTCGATCCGGCCAGTTCGCGATAGGTGACCAATTGGCCGGTGCGTGTCTCGCTCGGGCTGACCAGCTTGACCAGTTCGGCGGCAACCTCTTCCGGGGTCGGAAGAGTCATCGGATCTTCGCCGGGCATGGCTTCGGCGCGCATACCGGTGCGTGTGCCACCCGGATCGAAAATATTGGCGCGCAGTTTCATGTTCTCATTCTCGTCGGCCCAACCGATGACGAGTGCTTCCATCCCTGCCTTGGCGGCCTGGTAGGGGCCCCAAAATGCACGCGGCTTTCGGGCAACGCTGGACGTCACAAAGACGGCGCGGGGCGTATCGGACTGATGCATCCAGGGCGAAAGGGTGCGGATCAGGTGGAAGTTGGAGGTGAGGTTCACCGCAATCGTCTCTTCAAAGCTGCGGGGACCACACGTCTCGACCGGGCCAAGCGTGCCAAGAATGCCGGCATTGGCAACGAGACCATCCAGACGACCAAAGCGTTCGCCGATCACCTTGCCGAGCGTCTCGATGCCCTTGGTGTCTTTCAAATCCATCGGCACAAGAACAGCTTCGCTGCCAAACGCGCGGATCTCGTCGTCAAGCTTCTGCAGCGCGGCCTTGGAGCGGGCAACCGCAATGACGATGTTGCCTTGACGGGCAAGCTCCAGCGCGGCGGCGCGGCCAATGCCACGCGAGGCGCCGGTAACAAGGACGAGCCTCGGGGAAGCGGAAGGGGTATCTGTCATGGCGCGGCTCAGGAAAGGCGATCAAGCGTCGTCCAGCAGGGAGAGCTGACGCTCTTTGTCGGATTCTGCATGTTCATTATCGACCAGCGGCGTTGGATAGTCACCCGTGAAGCAATGGTCGGAGAATTGTGGTTGCATCGGATTGCGCTGCGGCTCTCCAATGGCGGTATAGAGGCCCGGTACCGACAGGAAACCGAGCGAGTCGACGTTCAGTTCACTGACCATTTCCTCGTGCGTATGGATCGCCGCGAACAGTTCGGACTTGGCCGCCATGTCGATGCCGTAGAAGTCCGGGTTCAGGATGGGTGGGCTGGCCGAACGGAAATGAATTTCCTTGGCGCCGGCATCACGCACCATCTGGACGATCTTTTTCGACGTGTTGCCGCGCACGATGGAATCGTCGACGAGAATGACACGTTTGCCTTCCAGGACGGCGCGATTGGGGCTGTGCTTCTTGGAAACCGCGCTCTGACGTCCTGTCTGGGTCGGCTGGATGAAGGTTCGGCCGACATAGTGGTTCCGGATGATACCCATCTGGAACGGGATGCCGGACGCTTCGGAAAATCCGAGTGCAGCGGGCACGCCCGAATCCGGCACCGGCACGATGACATCCGCATCGGCGGGTGTTTCGGCGGCCAGCTGGTGTCCCATGCGGCGGCGTACTTCATAAATCGAACGGCCCTGAACGATGCTGTCCGGACGGGCGAAATAGACGTATTCGAACACACAGGGACTGGTCGGGCGCTGCGGAGCGAAGCGATAGGATTCGACGCCCTTGTCGCTGATGATGACGATTTCGCCATTCTCGACTTCGCGCACGAACTCGGCGCCGATAATGTCCAGCGCGCAAGTTTCAGACGCCAGCACATACGCGTCGCCCAATTTTCCAAGGATCAATGGGCGCAGTCCAACCGGGTCACGCGCGCCGACCAGTTTCTTGCCGGTCAGGCCGACCAATGCGTAGCCGCCTTCGATTCTCTGAAGTGCGTCCACCAGGCGCGCGAGGAAATCTTTGCCCGTGCTGCGCGCGACGAGGTGAAGGATGACTTCCGTGTCCATGGTAGACTGGAAGATGGCGCCGTCCTTGACGAGGTCATGGCGCAGCTTGCGGGAATTGGTGAGGTTACCATTGTGCGCCACGGCGAACCCGCCCCCGGCGAGGTCGGCGAAGATTGGCTGCACGTTCCGCAATATGGTGCGGCCCTGTGTAGAGTATCGGTTATGGCCGATGGCAGCATGACCCGGCAGGCGCGTTCGGAGGTCTCCCCCGAAATGCTCTCCTACCATGCCCAAATGACGTTCCGAGGGGAATCGCTTGCCGTCAAAGGTAATCATTCCGCAGGCTTCCTGCCCGCGATGCTGGAGCGCATGCAAGCCAAGCGCTGTCAGCAGGCTGGCTTCATGATTTCCAAAGACACCGAAGACGCCACATTCCTCGCGGGGCTTGTCGTCATCATGATCGAAAAGGACCATTTGAGACGCACCTCCTGAGTGACGGTATTGCGACAAGGGCCTATTGCCCTGTTTTGCCCTCTGAGGGAAGGGCGGCTTGCACATCTTTTCCGACTTTCGACGCATTGTCGTTCACATAGTTCGCCATCTCGGCGAGTGGTGGGTACGTCATCGAATTCCGGATGAAGTCCGGGATCCGGCTCTCATCAAGCGCCAGATTGAGGAGCACGGCAAAGAAAACGAGGGCGATGGCACCGCGCGCAATGCCAAAAAACAGACCGGCGAAATGGTCGAACATGCCAATGCCGTCGGCGCCCTGGATGTTCTTGGACAGGCGCTGGCCAAACCATGCGACCAGAACATAAACAATGATGAATGCGACAACGACCAGGGCAAGATCGCCCAGCAACGGGTCGACGCCTTCCGGCACCAGCGTGCGCACGCCGTCTGCAAAGAAGCGGCGGGCATAGAAGGCGGCGGCCAGGGCGGCGATGAATGATCCGAGTGTCGCGATCTCGCGCAGGAAGCCTCTGGCAAATGCCATGATCGCGGAGATCACAATGACTGCAACCGCGATAGCGTCGAAAGCTGTAATGGACTCAAGCATTTTGGGCGTCCGGAGCGAGAAGGTGGGCGAGATCGATAAGCCGTTTAATTGGGGTGATCGTCAAGCCATCCACTGAAGTCGGACTGCCTTCGGGCACATAGGCATGGGTGAAGCCAAGCCGGACGGCTTCCTTGAGACGTTGCTCCATGCGGGCCACCGGGCGCACTGCGCCCGACAGGGCCACTTCGCCGAAGAACACGGTCCGCTCGGGCACAGGCGTGTCGGCAAGGGAGGTCAGCAGCGCCGCCGCCGCGCCAAGGTCTCCGGCTGGCTCGCCAATGCGATAGCCGCCTGCGACCGAGAGATAGACATCCATGCCCGACAGGCTGATCCCGCAGCGCGCTTCCAGCACGGCGAGCAGCATGGCAAGACGCCCGCTATCCCAGCCGACGACGCTGCGCCGGGGCGTGCCATAGGCGCTTTTGGCCACCAATGCCTGCACTTCGGCGAGCACAGGACGTGAGCCTTCCATCGCCGCATAGACCGCTGCCCCGCCTTCGCCATCGCCATCGGCTGACAGGAACAGGGCAGACGGTTCCTTGGCCGGGGCGAGGCCGTATTGGTGCATTTCGAAGATGCCGATCTCGTCAGTCGGGCCGAAGCGATTCTTCACGGCGCGCAGGATGCGAAACTGGTGTCCGCGCTCACCCTCGAAATAGAAGACGGCATCGACCATGTGCTCGACCACGCGCGGACCGGCAATATTGCCCTCCTTGGTGACGTGCCCGACGAGCACCAGCGCGGCGCCGGATTTCTTGGCCCAGCGAGTCAGTTCCTGCGAGCAGGCCCGGACCTGGCTGACTGAGCCGGGCGCGGCCTCAAGACTGTCAGACCACATGGTCTGGATGGAATCGATCACCACGAAATCAGGTTTGGCCGTTTTCAGCGCCGAAAGGATCTTTCGAAGGTCGGTTTCGGTGGCGAGGTCGACCGGGCTTTCGGCAACCTTCAGTCGCTTGGCGCGCTCCTGGATTTGCGCGGCAGCTTCCTCGCCAGATACATAGACCGTTTTCACGCCATTGCGGGCGAGTCGCGCGGCGACCTGCAGCAGCAGGGTCGATTTGCCGATACCGGGGTCGCCGCCGATCAGCGTGGCGGATGATGGCACGATGCCGCCGCCGAAGACGCGGTCCAGTTCTTCCACACCCATGACGATGCGGGCAGGCGTTTCGGTCTCGGTGTTCAGAGCGACGAATTCTGTCTTGCTGGAGCGCTTCGTGCCGGCCTTGGGCGCAGCGAGACCGCCCGGCGTGCCGCCGACCGTCTCCTCGACCAGCGTATTCCATTCGCCACAGCCCGCGCATTTGCCACTCCACTTGGAATGAACTTCGCCACAGGATTGGCACACAAAGGCAGTCGTTGCGGTCTTGGCCATGGTCAGAGAGATATGAGGGTTTGCGGGCAGGGGAAAGGGTTCGCTTTCGGTCCGGGCTGCAAAAGTGAGGGCGCGGGATGCCGGTTGCATTGCTGCAGACGGTCAGGTTCGCAGTCTCTTGTGTTCGCACGCCGGGGGCGGCAAACATCGGCCGCATGTCGACTGATAATCAAAATCCCGGAAACGACGGCCGCAGTTCAGGCCGACCGTTCGTGCCGCTGCAGCCTGCGCGGCAATTGCTGGGAGAGAAGCGTTACCGGGAGGCCCATGCATATTGCCGGAACGCGCTGGAGCAGGACCCGGACTGCGCCGATGCTTTTTTTGTGCTTGGTATCATCAATTATGAACACAACCAGTTCGAGCGCGCCCTGAAGCTGTTCGAACGCGCGCTTGAGAAAGGCCATCCCGAGCCGGGAGCGCACGTTCAGGCCGCGCGATGCTACGCCAAGCTGACTTTGCCGAAGCAGGCGCTCATACATATTGAAGCCGCCATAAAACTACAGCCATCGGACGGTTTCACGCTGGCATCTATCGGCGCCACGTTGAGCGCACTGGATCGGCATGAGGAAGCGGTCGCCTTTCACAGGCAGGCCGCGACCGCCTCTTCGAATGATCCGATCGTCTTCTTCAATCTTGGTTCGTCCCTGCAATTCATTGGTGATTTTGAGGGGGCAAGGAAAGCGTACCGAACCTGCCTCCAATTTGCGCCTCAGTATATTCCGGCGCGCGCCTATCTCGCGCTGATAACGAAACACAGCCCAGAGCAGAACGCAGTCGCGGAGCTTGAGGCCGCTTGGCTGCAGCGGCACCCGCGAGACATTGAAGGCGGGCTTCAACTCGCCCATGCCATTGCAAAAGTGCATGAGGACCTGGCCGACCCGGCAGGAGCCATGGACTGGCTGGACAAGGGCAAGGCCCTGGTGCGTCAGAATATTCCCAGTCAGCGAATGCAGAATCAGGCCAGTTTCGAAGCCGCCGAAACGCTGTGCCATACGCTCGGCGTGAACAGTGAGGTTCAAACTGGCGGCCCGATTTTCATTGTCGGCCTGCCGCGTACCGGCACCACACTTGTCGACCGTATCATTTCCAGCCACTCCGGCATCGTGTCTGCGGGAGAACGCCCGGAGTTCGGAGCTTTCCTGAAGCGCGCAGTCGGCAATGACAGCGCGGACATGCTGGACGCTGGTACGATCAAGGGGGCGGCCGGAACCGACCTGTTGGCGGTCGGACAAAACTATATCGAAAGTGTGCAGGGAATACTGAACGGCGCGCAGCGCTTCACCGACAAGATGCCGATCAATGCCTTACTTGTTCCGGCCATACTTGCCGCCTTGCCGAATGCGCGCGTGATCTGTTTGCGGCGACAGCCTGCCGATAGTGTGTTGAGCATCTATCGCCAGCTGTTCGCCCTGTCGGCATTGCACTATCGTTGCGCGCACAGTCTTGAAGACCTGGCGGATTATGTGGCGCGCTTTCATGGTCTTGTTGAGACTTACACGGGCGCGCTCCCGTCCTCGCGGTTCACTCTGGTTGACTATGAGACCCTGGTGGAGGAACCGGAGGCGGAAACCCGGCGGCTTCTGGAATTTTGCGGTCTCGACTTCGAGCAGGCATGTCTGGACTTTCAGGAAAACACCGCGCCCGTGGCCACCGCCAGCGTCGCCCAGGTGCGCCAGCCCATGTATCGATCATCTGTGGACCGTTGGAAACGCTATCAGCCCCAGCTTGAGCCAGCCCTTGAGATACTTCGGAAGGCTGGACGACTCTAGGCGTCGCGTCTCAGAGCTGTGCCGGGGGAGACGCATCAGGGGTGTCCGTTTCGGGAGGAGACGTCTCGGTCGCCGCGCTGTCGCCACAGGTGAAAGCGGCAAGCCCTTCCGGCATTTTCCCGTCTGTCAGACGCACGGCGCGGGCCGGTCCCCGGGCGTTGCCCGCGGTGAAGGCAAAGCGTCCATCCAACACGTCGACATTGCGCTGGTAGAATGGGATGTAGCCCGAGAAGAGACGTTTGGAGAGGCTGGGCGCAAATTCGAACCGCCCGGTAGACGCACGGCGGGAGCCTTCAAACCGACCCGTCAAAGTGACCGAGTTGATCTCTTTCGTGCCGACCAGACGGACCGGGAAGCGCGCGGTGGCAGGGATCGGTTTGAAGGCTTCCTGGATCTTCTCGCCATCGCCCACCACCGGAGCCGACAGGGGATCATCTGACAGGAAAACCCGCCAAGCCAGGTGCAAACCCTCATAACGTGTGAAGTCGGCCTCTTCGGTGCAGGTGTCGATGTGCCATTCCCCGTCGAGGCGAAATTTCTCGTATTGCAGCCAGCCCGTAAAGGCGAGCGATAGCGCCGTGAAGGCCACCGAAATATATTTGATGAAATCCATCATGGCGCGTCTCCCCGTGTTCCCGGCGGAGACTGCGCCTGAAGATCAGTCTGGGGTCAAGTGGCAGAAAAGAATCTAAATCGCCGGCTGGATCGGGCCTTCGGCGCGTCCGTGGACGAACTGGTCGACATATTCGCTGCCGCTATTGTCGATGATGTCAGCCGGGCCGTGCCATATGATCTTGCCCTCATAGAGCATGGCGATGTTATCCGCGATCTTGCGCGCCGAGGCCATGTCATGCGTGATCGAGACGGCGGCTGCGCCGAGGCCGCGCACCTGTTCGAGGATGAGGTCGTTGATCGCATCGGCGGTGATCGGGTCGAGGCCGGTGGTGGGCTCATCGAAGAAGATCAGGTCCGGCTTGGAGATGATAGAGCGGGCGAGCGAGACGCGCTTCTGCATGCCGCCGGAAATTTCAGCCGGGTAGAGGTCGGCAACGTCTGAGCCAAGACGAACCTTTTTCAGCGTCTCGATGGCGAGTTCGCGCGCGTCCTTGCGCCGCAACTTGTCGACCTGCAGCAGGCGGAAGCCGACATTCTCCCAGACTGTCAGCGAGTCGAACAGCGCGCCAGATTGGAACAGCATGCCGATGCGGGCGCGCATCTTCTCGCGCGTCCTGCCGGTTGCGTTGGTCACGTCCTGCCCATCAAACCAGATCGTGCCGTCGGTCGGCGTCATCAGGCCGAGCGCATTTTTCAGCATCACCGACTTGCCCGAGCCCGAGCCGCCCAGCACGACGAGGCTCTCGCCCTTCTGCACTTCCAGGTCGACGCCCTTGAGCACTTCCTTGGAGCCGAAGGACTTCTTGACGTTTTCAAGTTTCAGGATGGGCGTGCTCACAGGCCAATCTCCACGAACAAGGTGGACAGGAGGTAGTTGGCGGCGAGGACCAAAACGGCCGCGCCAACCATGGAGAGCGTTGCCGCCCGGCCGACGCCGGTCGCGCCGGCTTCGGAGCGATCACCCTGGTAACAGCCCATGATGGCAATTACCGCGCCGAACACGACCGCCTTGATGACGCCGACAAGCACGTCTTCAGTCGTCATGAATTCCAGCGTGTTGCGCAGATAGGTCGTGGAGTCGAAATCAAGGCCATAGACGCTGACCAGCCAGCCCCCCATCACGCCAATCGTGTCAGCCACCAATACCAGAAGGGGCAATGACACGATCGCGGCAAGGAAGCGCGGCGCGTATAGATAACGATAGGGTGACGCAGAAAGCGTCTCCAGCGCGTCGATCTGTTCGGTCACCCGCATGGCACCGATTTCGGCGGAGATGCCAGCGGAAACCCGTCCGGCCAGCATCAGGCCGGTGATCGTGACGCCCAGCTCCCGCGTGATACCAAGCACAACAATGTTTGGCACGAATTGCTCCGCGCCGTATCGGCTTCCGCCCTCATAGATGTTGAGCGCCAGTGCCGCCCCGATGAAGACCGCTGACAGCCCCACTACAGGCAGGGAGTAGAAGCCAATATTGATGATCTGCCGCCAGATCTGGCCGACATACCAGCGCGGCGTGAACGCGGCGAATTTCACGCGAGCAGAAAATACCGTCAGTCGGCCAATCTCCGCGAAGAAGCCAAGCACGGCAGCGCCGATCCATTGAAGGGGATTGGGAACCCCGCGCTTACGGGTAGACACGTTCGACACGATTGCTGAGTCCTGTAAGTAATTCATACCCAAGCGTGCCAGCGCGGGCCGCTTGGTCTTCAAGTTTGGCATGCGCGCCGAGGAATTCAACGCGCGCCCCGGATTTAGCGACGCCCTGTGCTTTTGAGACATCAATTGTGATGAGGTCCATGGAAATGCGACCGAGCACGGGGCAAGGCGTGCCATCAAGATAGGCAATCAGCGTGTCGCTGCCGGATCGCGGAATGCCGTCGGCATAGCCCAGCGCAACCGTGGCCAGCGCTGTGTTGCCATCCAGCGTATGGGTTGCCCCATAGCCCACGGTTTCGCCCGCCTTGGCATGAAAGACACTGAGAATGCGCGCGTCGAGCGTCACGACAGGCTGCAGACCTACCGTGTCGGGCGAGGTCGAGCCGCCATAGAGCGCGATGCCCGGACGGGTCAGGTCAAAAGCGTAGTTCGGCCCCAGATAACAACCAGCGGAATTGGCCAGGCTGGCAGGCGTGTCGGGGAAGGCGGAGGCGATCTCTGTGAACCGGTCCAGCTGGACCCGATTGAGTGCATGGTCCGGCGTGTCGCCGCAGGCCAGATGGCTCATCACCAGGACAGGTTGCAGCTTGTGCAGCTCGTCGCGCCTATGCGTCAGCACACTGGAGGCAAGGCCGAGCCGGTTCATGCCGGTATCAAAATGCAGCGCGCAGGCCCCGCGCGGCGTGCGGGCCCAGAGTTCGACCTGTTCCTCGCTGGACAAGACCGGCGTCAGGTCTGCCTCGCGATAGGTTCGAAGATGGCTGCCGGTCGGTCCGTTCAAGACAAAGATGCGCGGACCAAAGCCCAGCGCTTTGCGCAGGGCCGTGCCTTCTTCGAGATGGGCGACAAAGAATGTGCTGCAGCCTGCCGTGGCCAGCGTCTGGGACACTTTAGCCGCGCCAAGCCCATAGCCATCTGCCTTGACCACGGCGGCCGTGGTGGCGGTCGGATTCAACCGGTCAATGGCCTGCCAATTGGCGGCAATGTTCGACAGGTGAATAGTGGCGCGCGGGCGGGAAGTCATGAAGGTTTCGATAGAAGCGTTTGGCCCCCGTGTCATCTACACAAAGCCGTCAGCTTCGCTCCTGATGCTCCAGCCAGGCGGAGCCCTTCATGTTCCAGACGGGCGTGAAAAAGACCATCCAGATGATCAGCGCGATCATGCCGCCTGCCGGGACGATAGCGATCTTCTGGGGGCCGAACAGGTCGACCAGTGCGCCCATGATGGCGGCACCGAACGGCGCACCGGCCATGAAGCCGAGCTGATAGATAGACAGGACGCGGGCGAGCTTTTCCTTTGGCGCGGCGTCTTGCACGATCGAGCGGCTCATCGCGATGGAGATGCCGGCGGCGAGTCCCCAGATGAAGACGATGCCGAGGAAGACATAGTGCGGCACCTGCCACATCATGGCGAGGATGCTGACTGAGGCGAGGAATTGCGCGATCAGCAACAGGCGGCCCTGACGCTTGATGCGCTTGAAGATCGATAGCACGACGGACGAAACAAACGCGCCCATCCAGAAAGTGACGAACATGTCCCGGATGCCATCCGAGCCGAAGCCGTAGACGTCGCGGTTCACGATCGGCAGCACGACCAGGAAGGCACCGATCACGAAGATCCCGACGCCGAACATCAGCGCAGTCATCGCCCACAGCTTTCCGTCTGAGCGCACGGCATGGAAGCCCTCGGCGATATCGCCCAGAGCGGATTTGATGCCCTTGCCGCTGGTCGCGATCTGGCGGCCCCGGCCCAGCCAGAGGGCGAAGCCTGCGCCAAGCGCCAGGATGATGCCTTGAATGGCGAGCAGCTGTTCTGCCGGAATCGGGCCGATGCCAAACCCGCCGAGCCAGTCGGGCATCAGTGTACGCTTGTCAGCATAGCCGCCCACGATGAGTCCGCCGATCTGTGCGAGGAATTGCGCCATTGTCGCCAGGGTAACGCCGAGTTGGAGCGTGACCCCGGAGCCGACCCGCATGCGCCGCTCCACGACCTCATTCACGATGGAATCGCGCGCGGGCATCATGAAGGCGCCGACGGTGCCGATGGTCAGGCCGTAGATGATCATTGCGGGATAGGAGAGTTCGCCACGCGCAACAGCCAATGCGAGGAACAAGGCAGGTGTAGCGGCCAGCAGGTGCAGAATAATGAGCAGACGTTTGCCATCTGCGCGCTCGGCCACCACGCCGCCGATCAGCAGGAAGATGACTGACGGCGCCGACAGCGCCATATTGGCGAGGCCAAGGGCCAGGCCATCCATGTGCAGGTGTTCCTTGCCCGTGATCAGATAGGGGAACAGGACCATCTGGAGGCCAAAGGCCATGAACCAGCTGAGTTGGACCATCAGATAGGCGGGCAGTTCGATTTTCACGCCACGGCGTAGCTGGCGGGCGCGCCAATGGTTTGCCGTTGCCAGCAGGGAGGCACCAGCCCCAATCGCTTCGCTGACGCCGCTGACGGGGGACGTGATGTCCTCGGCCGCGTCTTCGGCCATCTCGTCGATGAAGTCGTCCATCTTGTCTGGCATGCGCGCTCCGGAGCAATTGGCGGGACTGTATGAAGACGGCCCCGAGAAGGAAAGCCCCCGGCCTTGCGACACATGAAGACTGATGTCCATGACCGATGCGCAAGAAACGGGTGGGACGCCATACGCACAAGTGCTGATCCTTGCTGGCACCAAGGAGAGCAGGACATGATTTCACAAACAGCGCGCGGCAAGGCTGGATGGAGTTGGTGTCACGGGAACTTCGCGCATAGTTCAGTTGCCACAGCGCTGCGGTATGGTTAGCTTCACGCTAATGGCCCACCGGTAAAAGGTATGTAGAATGCGTCTGTTCCGGCATATTGTGAGTTGGGCCCTGGCCCTGTTCCTGATCGCGATGTTCGTTCAGGCGACCATTCACCCGCTGCCCAATCCGCCAGAAGGTATGGTGAAGTTCTTCGACCCGCCGGGCGAGAACATCGTATTCCAGACCATTGCGGCGAAATCAGGCATCAGCCTTTATGAACCGGCCGGCCGTGTTGTCGTAGGCCTGCTGGAACTGGTGGCGGCGCTGTTCCTGATCTTGCCGATGACGCGCCGGTTCGGGGCGTTCATGTCTGCGGGCGTGCTCGGCGGGGCAGTTGCGATGCATCTGTCGCCTTGGTTGGGCCGGGAAGTGCCAGTGTCACTGGATCCGCAGAACACAGCCACCGATGGCGGCATGTTGTTCATGCTCGCGATCGTCATGTTGGTATCCAGCCTGTTGCTGATGGTTGTGCACCCCGGTTCTCAAGAGCGGAACTAGCGCTCAGCACCATCTCCACAGACCGTTAACCGTTTGCTGCAACAGTTTTCGTCATTGCGAAAACGGCCACACGTATGGAAGATCCCTTGGAACCGCTGCAGATGCCACCGATCGGTCGCGCGCGGAACGCATTGTTCCGGCGATTGCTGGACCTTGTTGCCATGCCAGCGTCCCGATTGGCCCATCAGGACCGCCATATGGTGGGCGATATCCTGTTGGAAGTGTTGTTTCACGCCGAAGAAACCGATCGGGAAATGTGCGCCCGTCGCCTGTCGAACCACCGCGAAGCTCCGAAACGTGTCTTGCGCTATCTCGGCCAGTGCTCATTCCGCGTTGCGCAGCATGTGCTTGAGGAAAATGAGGGCTTCGATGCCTGCGACTTGCGGGAAATCTGCATGTCCGGGACCCAGGAACACCGAAAAGTCATTGCCGAGCGCAAGCTTGTGCCCGATTCGGTCTGTGAATATCTGGCGGAGTTCGCCGAAATTCCCGTCGTGAAGGTGATGCTGGCCAATAATGGCGCGATCATGCCCGAACAGGCGATCGACAAGCTGGTTGCCCGGTCGCGCGGGGACGAATCACTCTGCGCGCTTCTGGTTGAGCGACTGGAAACCAAACCGTCTCAAGCCATGGCCATGTTCTGGTGGAGCGACAGCACGACCCGCAGGAAAATTCTTCAACGCCATGCCGCCGATCGCCTGGAAGTAATCGACACCTGCCGCGACGTGTTTGAACTTGCCGCAGAAGAGAATTGGGCCGATCCGGTTACGCGCAAGGCAATTCAGCTGATCGAACGGCGCCAGCGCAATCGCGCGGCGATCGACAAGAGTCCCTATGACAGTCTCGAGGACGCGATCAACGCATCCGCGCTGGAGGGACTGGATTCCGAACTCGCGCAGGAAATCGGTTACCTCGCGGGCCTCAAGCCAGTGACGGCGGCAAAGATTCTGACGGACAAGGGTGGAGAGGGGATCGCGGTGCTGTGCAAGGGCACCGGGGTCAAGCGCGACTTTCTCCCCGTCCTGTGGGCGGGCTTGAAACGTGACCTGGAAACCGGAACGGGAGAGATCGATCCCGATTTTGCCCGCGTGGCCGAGATCTATGAAATCATGACCGTCGCCAAGGCGCAGACCACGCTGCGCTACTGGAACTGGTCGCTGTCTTCGGCTTTCTCTCCGAACGCTCTATCGTCCGCCATCGACGATGTGCCGGCCAATGAGGAAGCCAGCTTTTCCTCGCCGCAACGTACCGCGCGACTCGTTTTTGGCAGGTAGCGACACAAAACCATCCGAAAAGCACTTTCCAAGACGCGCGCAGGCCTTTAGGTCAGGGCGTTCATTGTATTGGGTCATCTATGAAAGGGGCGCGTGTGGCGTACTTTCTGGGGTTGCTGGTTGCACTGGTCGGCTTCTGGCTGGGCATGTCCGGCCATTACACACCTTTATTGCTGTCGCTGGGCGCTGTGTCAGTGGCTGTCTGCCTGATCCTGGCATACCGACTCGACATCATTGATCGTGAAGGCTCGCCGTATGTGCGCATTGTCGGGTTTGCGCTCTACTTCCCCTGGCTGATGAAAGAAATCGCGAAAGCGAACTGGACCGTGGTCAAGGCCTGTCTGAAAGCCGAAATGGACATAGCTCCGGCCCTGGTGAAGGTTAAGACCGCCTGTGAATCTGATCTCGCAAAAGTCACCTTCGCAAATTCGATCACGCTGACCCCGGGCACCGTCACCGTTGAGATTGAAGGTGACAAGATGCTGGTGCATGCCCTCTACGAACAGGAAGCCCAGCCCGAAGCGTTCGCCGAGATGGACCGCCGGTCTCGCCGCGCTGCCGATGGCAAGGGAGGCCCCGCATGACCGCTGCTGCCCTCATCGCCGTTCTGTTCGGCATGCTCCTCTTGTTGATTCGCGCCATTGCCGGTCCTACGCTGTATGATCGCGTGCTGGCCGTGAACTCATTCGGCACCAAGACCGTGCTGGCGCTCGGCCTGCTTGGCTTCGTAATGGGGCGCCCACAATTCCTCGACATCGCCATTCTCTACGCACTGATCAATTTCGTTTCGACGATCGCGATCCTGAAATTCTTCCGCTACCGGTCATTCCAGGTTCCACTGGTGCGTCGCGGACAGGGAGGTGGCAATGGCTGATTTCCTCGCAACGCTCGCAGCAGGGTGGGAAGTCATCCGGTTTCCGCTTGGCGCCGCGCTATGCCTGGCAGGCGGGCTGCTTTGCCTGATCGGCACCGTGGGCGTGCTGCGTTTTCCGGATTTCTACACCCGCCTTCATGCGGCCAGTATCACCGACACGTCTGGCGCGACGCTACTTTTGCTCGGCATGGCCATGATGGCGCCCGACTGGATGGTCGTCAGCAAACTGGGTGCGATCTTCATCTTCATCTATCTGACCAGCCCGGCATCGTCGCATGCTGCCGCAAATGCGGCGCATACAGCCGGCCTTCAGCCCCTGATCGGGCCGGTCGATACACATGACAAGGAAGGGCAGGATTCCTGATGGCCATGAGTGAACCAGATATCGGCTTGGCGCTGGTCAACATCGTCCTGCTCGGCCTCCTGTTTGTCGTGGCGATCGCCATTGCGCGCTTGCGCAGCCTGTTCGCCATCGTGATGCTGTCGGGCATCTATTCGCTGGTCTCGGCGGCTTGGTATGTCGCCGTGGATGCGGTGGATGTCGGCTTCACTGAGGCAGCCGTCGGCGCGGGCATGTCCACCGCGGTCCTGCTGGGTGCCATGCTGCTCACATCACGCACCGCGAAGCCGGAGAAATCCCTGCGCCAGCTCGGGCCTTTGCTCGTCTGCGTCGCCACCGGCATCATGCTGATCTATGCGACGGTCGATTTGCCAGCCGTGGGCGATCCGAACTCACCCGCCAATACCGGCGTCGGCCTCACCTATCTGCGGGTGGCCTGGTATGACACCGGCATCGAGAATGTCGTGACCCCGGTCCTCGGCAGCTATCGCGGGTTTGATACGCTGGGCGAGACGACGGTTGTGTTTGTGGCTGGTATTGCTGTTGCGCTCCTACTCGGCTTCGGCGAGCGCTCGCTGGCGGAGACAATCCGCAATGAAGACAAGACCCTGCCCAAGGCCGGCAAGACACCTGAGGCAGAAGATGAGGAGACGGACTCATGAAGAGCGACCATCACGTCATCTTGCGGGTGATCACCAAAACGTTGATTCCGGTCATCGTTCTGTTCGGTTTGTACGTTCAGTTCCACGGTGATTTCGGACCCGGCGGCGGCTTTCAGGCCGGCGTGATCCTGGCCGTGGCGATCATTCTCTACGCGCTTGTCTTTGGGGTGCCGTCGGCCATGCGGGCCGTGCCGCCCGCCTTCACCCGCTCAGTCGCGGCGGTTGGTGTGCTGCTATATGCCGGCGTTGGTTTTTGGGCGCTGCTTCAGGGTGGGCAATATCTTGAATATCAAGCGCTTTTCGGCGAGGAGCCGGGTGGCCATCATGGCCAGCATGTCGGGATTATCCTGATTGAACTGGGCGTTCTGTTTGGTGTGTCCGGTGCGATGCTGACCATCTTTTACGCTTTCGCTGGCCGCGTGGCCGAAATCCGCGACGAGGACTGGTAGGCCGATGCTGCTATTCATTCTAGAGCGCGCAAACTATTGGGCGGTCATCGGGCTGATGATGATCGGCCTGTACATCACGTTTGCGTCCGGAAATCTGATCAAGCGGCTGGTGGGTCTGTCCCTGTTCCAGACATCGATCTGCCTGTTTTACGTGACCCTTGGCATTGTGGCCGGTGGCACCGCCCCGATCCTGATGGATCCTGACACATCTGGGGGTCATGGCGGCGGTCATGGCGAAGAAGTTCCTCACGCAGCGGTCGATGCCGTACTCACGGCGTCTGCTGGTGGCGACCGCGTGGCCGATCTGGTGCATACCTATTCCAACCCCTTGCCGCACGTCCTGATGCTGACCGCGATTGTGGTGGGCGTCGCGACCCTGTCGGTCGGGCTCGCCCTGATCGTCCGCATTCGCGAAGCCTATGGCACAATCGAGGCAGATGAAGTGCGCGAGATCGACATGCAGACCGCCATCGCTCAGGAAGCCGAACAGGAAGCAGCTGAAAAAGAGGCACTGGCATGATCGACCTGCTTCTGGATACCGCGCCCCGCTGGGCGTTGCTTCACGCACCCGCACTGTTGATCATGGTGCCGTTGTTCCTGGCGCCTCTGCTGGCGATCCTGCCAAGTGGTCGGCTGTCCTGGCTGATCAGTATTGCGGCCACAGTGTTTTCGCTGTTCTGCGCTCTGATCCTGGTGGGACAGGTGCAGGCTTCTCCGGTTGGCGTCGTCGGCTATGACGTTGGCAACTGGCCCATGCCCATCGGTATCACGCTTCGGGTTGATGCGCTCAATTCCATGATCCTGTTGCTGGTGGCTGCCATTGGTGTGCTGTCCACGATCTTTTCATGGCCGACGGTCAAGGCAGAGATCCCTGAGCGCAAGCACCCGCTGTTCTACTCCGCCTTTCTCGTCTGCTTTGCGGGCCTCAGCGGCGTTGCGATCACGGGAGATGCGTTCAACCTCTTCGTCTTCCTCGAAATTTCGTCGATTTCCACCTATGTGCTGGTCGCGCTGGGGGCGGGCCGGGATCGCCGCGCTCTTCCGGCCGCGTTCAACTACCTCATCATGGGTACGCTCGGCGCCAGCTTCTACATTATTGGTGTGGGCTTCCTCTATTCCGCCACGGGTACGCTGAACATCGCTCAAATTGCCGAAATGCTGCCTTCGCTGGCGGGCAATCGCAGTGTTGAGGCGGGCTTTGCGTTCATCATTGTCGGGCTCGGCCTGAAAGCAGCGGTCTGGCCGCTGCATCAATGGCTGCCAAACGCCTATGCCTACTCACCAAGCTTCGTGACCATGTTCCTGTCGGC